>CAIUKQ010000172.1 GCA_903899705.1 uncultured beta proteobacterium | reverse complement strand
GCTTACGAAAGTAAATTCACGCCAATCCGGAAAGCTTCAGAACCGGGGAAAAGGGGGCCCCCGAATGACATCACTGCGCCCCCGTTACCCCAACCGCCCCGAGGAATAAATTCAATGCGCGGTATCTTTGTGGCTGTTGTATCTATGATTTTTCTATCCTTAAGCCAGGCTCAGGCTCAATCGTGGCCTACGAAGCCAATTCGTTTTATCGTGCCCACCCCGGCGGGCACCAGTCCTGACAATATCGGAAGGCTTCTCGCCGACAAACTGACGCGGGCACTGGGTCAACCGGTACTGCCTGAAAACATCACCGGTGCCGGCGGCCTGATTGCTTCGCGCACCGCCGCGAGAGCAGCGCCCGATGGCTACACCCTGTATTTCTCCGGAACCGGCGCGCTGATTACAGATCGGTATACGCAAAAGAATCTCGGCTACGACCCCGATCGTGATTTCGTCCTTGTCGGCATGATTTACGACGAAGGCTCGCTTGGCCTTTCCGTTCATCCCGATGTGCCCGTGAAGAATCTGCCCGAGTTGATCGCACTGGCCAAGCAACAACCCGGGAAGCTGAGCTATGGAACCACCTCGGTGTCCCTGCTCATCCTCTTTGGCCAGTGGATCACGAAGCTGGCCGATATCGACATGCTGGCCGTTCCCTACAAGGCCGCGTCGCAGCAGATGCAGGACGTGCTGGCCGGGCGCATCCAGATCATCATCGCCTCGCCGCCACAGGTGCTGCCCTTCATCAAGACCGGAAAATTGCGCCCGATCGCAGTGGACGGATCCAGACCGCACCCTTCCCTTCCCGGCGTCGCCAATATTTACGAAACCTTTCCGGGCTTTCGCATGAGCGGCATGGGCATACTCGCGGCGCCCGCGGGACTCCCGCAGGAAATCATCCAGCGGCTGAATCCGGCCATGGACAAGATCGTGCGCGATCCGGAGTACGTCCAGGCCCTTCTAAGCATGGGATTTCTCATCAATGGCGCCGGCACCCCGCAAAGCATCAACGCATTCCTGAAAGACCGGCGTGAATCCTGGGACAAGGTCATGAAAGGACTCAACGTCCAGCCTGAATAAACCACCAAGCGCGGGGCGTTGGGGGTAACGGGGGAAGAGGGGACTCCCTCTTCCCCTGTTCTGAAGCTTTCCGGGTTTTAGCTTGTCGGCTCCAGCTGCTTCGCCGCCTCGACATCAGTGCGCAAATACTCATGCACCTCCTTCTCAAACACCTTGCCCTTGGCCAAAGTGAATGCGGCTGACCGTACCCGGTAACTTGAAGGATCCAGCCCCGGCGGTTCAATCCCCTCGGCCATATCCTTCAGCGTCTTCAGCATGTGCTTGCGCAGCTTGATGATGTGGGTGTCGCTGGTGCCCAGGTGCTCGCGTGTGCGGTCGCTGATACGCCCCATACTTTCCTGAATGCCGCAATCCTGGATGCCAAAGCCCAGCAGCCCGGTATAGGACTTGCCACTCTTCTGCAGTTCGCGATCAATCATGAAATCGTTGTCGAGGTTTCGCACACAGTGGTCGGTTCCGGGAAGGGTCTCCGCGTGGATGTAGAGCCAGTTTTTCGAGCGTTCCATCTCCTTGTCGTTCAGCGGACGATCCGGATGGAACTCGACGCTGTAGATCATGCAGTTCTCATCATCGATCGGCACCCATGCGTGCGCCCCGATGGGTGGATCGATGCCCGGAACGCGCGAGATAACCTTATGGAAAGGCATGGCCATGACGTTCGCAGTCCAGGAACTGCCGCCGTTTTCCAGTTCGCGCCCGCTGCCAGACACGAATCCGAACGGCATCGGCACGATTTCGTAATGCCGGGGAAGACCCCGTCCCGCGCCGTTCGACTCCCCCTTGTGCAGGAATGAAAGGTGGCTGGTATCGAAGCCCCCTTCGAAGGCCTGGAACCAGTTGCACTCCTGAAGGTGTCGCGTCGCATATCTTTGATTTGATGGGACTTTTGTCCACTCCAGCTCTGGAAATTCGGGCTTGAGTGCAGGCGGCCCCATATAGGTCCAGATGATTCCCGCGCGCTCCAGGCACGGATAAGCCTCGATCGTTACCTTGCGCTTGAAATTGGATTCCGCCGGTTCACTGGGCATGTCAACGCAGTTTCCCGCGGTATCGAATTTCCAGCCGTGGTAGACGCAGCGAAGCCCGTTCTCCTCATTGCGACCAAAGAACATTGAGGCATTACGGTGCGGGCAGCGTTCGTCCACAAGGCCCACCGTGCCGTCGGTTGCACGAAACGCCACCAGGTTTTCGTTCAGGAGTTTGACCCGCACCGGCGGACAATCCGGTGCAGGCAGTGCATCGGAGAACAGCGCAGGAACCCAGTAGCGCCGCATAAGCGAGCCCATCGGGGTCCCGGGTCCGGTTCTCACCAGCAATTCGTTTTCCTCAAATGTCAGCATGCTCGGCCTCCTCGCCAATGTCCCTTGAACAATTGGGGAATGCTAACGTACTGCCGTGAACACTGCTACATGCCCACAGAGGCTACCCGAGTCTTTTACTCAGGCTTGATACCGAGATAGTTGATCAGTTCAGCCATGTCTTTTAGTTCGGTACGCACAAACACATCAAATTCCTCGGGACTCCAGTCCTTGCCCGCCAATCCCTGGACATTGAGAACCTTTTCCTTGTACGAAGGATCCGCCATGATCTTCCGTATCTCCGCGTGTAACCGGTTCACCACGGGTCGCGGCGTGGCACTGGGCACGTTGTAACCAAACCATCCGCGCAGCGGCAGCTTGATGCCCTCCTCCGCAAAGGTCGGAACATTCGACAGAAACGGCAGCCGCTGGTCCGCGGTAATCGCCAATGCTTTCAGCTTGCCCGCCTTGAGATGGGGCAACAACGCCGGCCATGCATAGACGGCCACTTGCGCCTCTCCCGCCAGCAGCGCCTGCAGCACCTGTGTCGTCGTCTTGTACGGAACCGGGAAAAATTCCCCGCCGCGACTCTTGCGCAGCCAGCTTTGATAAAAATTGCCGGTGGTGTTCAGGCCGAAGTGTCCCCAGTTGACCGTATTGGGTTTGGCCTTCGCCATGTCCACCAGCTGGTTCACGTTGTTGGCAGGCACCGAAGGGTGGGCCACCAGGACGCTGTCGAAGAATCCGCTGAATACAACGCCCGACACATCCTTGATCGGATCGTAGGGCAGCTTCGCGCGTATCACCGGGTTGAGCGACATCATGCTGTTGCCCGACGAGCAGATCGTGTGGCCATCGGGCACTGCTCGAACGCAGGCCTCCGCGCCGATGATGCCGTCGCCACCAACGCGGTTCTCCACGACGATGGCCTGCCCCAGCGCCCTGCCCAATGGCTCGATCAGGGTGCGCGGCAGCGTGTCGCTGGGCGCGCCGGCAATGGCCGGCACGATGACGCGAATGGTTTGCGATGGAAATCCCTGCGCCTGCGCCGTTTGAAGACCGCCGATTGCGCAGACCGTCAGCGTCAGTTTCTGAATGGTACGAATCGTTTGTTCCATTTGCCCCACCGTCCTACTTCGCCATGGCCGGCACATCCAGCCTGACCCGCTCGGGCGCATGTTTCGCAAATGTCTCTCCTTTTTCGAGGACGAACGCCGCCGAGCGCACGCGGTACATGTCCGCGTTCAATCCGGGCGGCGTGACACCGGCCATGAAATCCTTCAGCGTTTTCAGCATGAACTTGCGCAGCTGGATGATGTGGATGTCACTCGTGCCCAGCTGCTCGCGGGTGCGATCACTGATCGGGCCCATGCTCTCCTGTATGCCGCAATCCTGTATGCCGAATCCCTTCAACCCGGTGTAGGACTTGCCGCTCTTCTGAAGTTCACGGTCGATCATGAAATCATTGGCGAGGTTGCGCACGCAGTGGTCGCCGCCCGGCTCCGTTTCCGCATGGATGTAGCGCCACTCGCGCGAGGCCTCCATTTCCTCTTCATTCAGCGGGCGGTGCGGACGGTACTCGATGCTGTAGATCATGCAGTTCTCATCATCGATCGGCACCCAAGCATGCACGCCGATGGGCACATCACCCGGTCGCGCGATGATTTTGTGGAATGGCACTGCCATGATGTTGGCGCCCCAGGCTGTCTTGCCCGCTTCCAGGTCGCGGCCGCTTCCCGAAACAAACCCGTAATCCGTAGTCGCGGTTTCATAGTATTTCGGTAGCGTGCGGATGCCGCCATCGGGTGTATCGCCCTTGTGTAGAAATGCAAGATGGCTCACATCAAACCCACCCTCGAAGGCCTGGAACCAATTGCATTCCTGGATGTGCCGCGTCGCAAAGCGGTGTGAAGCGGGCACTTCGGCCCATTGAAAGTCGGGCACTTCGGGCT
>CAIUKQ010000171.1 GCA_903899705.1 uncultured beta proteobacterium | reverse complement strand
GGGTCGCGGCATAAATCAGAAGCCCGCCGATAAGGACAATGACAACAGAAATTGCGGCAATCATTGGACCTCCAGTCTATTGATCAGGCGCGTGCTTCCACTTTGCCTCGCACCAGTATGGATTGCGGCTGCACCAGGGTCTCACGGATCAGCAAACCAAACAGGGACAGGACCAGGCTGGTGACACCCCAGGTAAATACGGCCCCCCACAAACCGATCAGGTCGGAGACGAATCCGAACACCAGCGACCCGAGCACCATGCCCAGATTGAATGACGTCAGGAAGTAACCAAACGCCTCCCCGCGGCGGCGCGGATCGCAAACATCCGCTGCAAGTGCAGCGATGGCCGGCGTGCTGAATGCGCTGCCTGCGCCGGCCAAGCCCACCGCCGCAAACAACGCCCAATAGCTTCCCGCCGCCGAATACCAGATCACGCCGGCTGTCGCCACCAGGGAACCGGCCAGCACGGGAAGCCTGCGGCCCACGCGGTCGGTCATCATGCCGCCCGGAATATTGAAGAATGCCAGGCCAAGGCCGTGGATGAACATGATGCTGCCGATCATCTGCGGAGTGGCTTCGAACATCGCAACCGCATACAACGGCAGCAGCGCATTGTTGAAACTGGAGCAAACACCGCCGCGGGCGCGCACCACGAGGCCGGCGGCAAACGTGCGCATCATCCCGGGTTTGATCAGGGGTGCATCCGCCTCCTTGGTCGCACGAGCCCGTGCCGCCGATGCCCGGCGCTCCTCTGCCGTCTCCTTGATCGCAACTATGCAGATGAACCCGCCCAGCACCGCAACCAGCGTCCAGGCGTTGAACACCGCGACTCGCCCCCATTGGCCCGCGATCAGGCCGCCGATCAGGGGTCCCATGCCAACCCCGAGGAAAAACACCGTGTTGAAGGCACCCATCAGGCGTCCGCGCTCGGCAGTTTTGACATTTTCCGTAATCATCGCCATGAGGGAAGGCCACAGGCTGCCGGCGCCGATCCCGGCAAGGGCCTGCAGAACGATGA
The DNA here is from genome assembly GCA_903899705.1 of uncultured beta proteobacterium. Classification (GTDB taxonomy): domain Bacteria; phylum Pseudomonadota; class Gammaproteobacteria; order Burkholderiales; family SG8-39; genus 2-02-FULL-62-17. The sequence continues at coordinate 1,700 of CAIUKQ010000171.1, read as the reverse complement.
ACTGATTGGCGCTGGTGGCGAAGTGGTAGAGCGTGGCTGCAACCGCCATCAATCCGAATCCGAAGACCACGAGGTAGACGCGGCCGATGTAGTCCGAAAGCCGGCCCATGGGAATCTGTGTGAGCAGCTGCGCGGCCGCATAGGCCGACACAATGACGCCGATGGCCGAATTGCTGGCTCCCAATTCATGGGCATGCACCGACAAGGTCGGGATCATGATCCCGTATCCCAGCGTTGCCAGAAATGCCAGGCTGAACAGCACAAGAATCTTGCGCGTAATCATGTCGCGTCTCCTCGTCCGACTGGCAGTGCGCCAGCCATTTCTTATGGGTCGGGTGCTGCGGATCCGGGATCATATCGGATATCCGTTCAACGGGCCGGGGTGCCCTGTGCCCCCGGCCCCGGGAACTTCCCGGCACGCCAAGACAATTCAGTGCCGGTTAGTCCTCGATGAGGAAGGCCCGAAAATCATTCACGTTGGTATAGGTCGGACCGGTGACAACCAGGTCCCCGAGCGCCGAGAAAAAACCGTAACTGTCATTCCGGGCGAGATACTCGCGCGCCTTGAGGCCGCGGGACTCGGCCCTTGCCAGGGAATCCGGCGTCACTAAGACACCGGCGTTGTCCTCGCTGCCGTCAATGCCGTCGGTGTCGGCCGCAATCAGCGTGATCCCGGACTCGCCTTTCAAGTCAATGGCCGCCCCAAGCGCGAATTCGCCTGCGCGACCGCCACGTCCGACTGCATTTGCACCGACAGTCACCGTGGTTTCTCCGCCGGAAAGAATGACACAGGGTTTTGCGAAGGGCTTCCCGTGGCGTCGCACCGCGCGCGCAAGCGCCGCATGGGTGCGCCCCAGTTCCCGCGATTCACCTTCCATGTCGTCGGCCAGAATGTGCGCCGCAAGGCCCATGGAACGCGCCGCATCAGCCGCCGCTTCGAGCGATTGGCGCGGCGTGGCTATGAGCCGGTATTCGTTGCCGGCGAACTGGGAATCGCCGGGCTTGGGCGACTCCAGGGCGCCGTCACGCAACATCAGGCGCAGAGATTCATCCACCCCGATGCGATATCGATCCAGGATTTCCACGGCCTGCGCGCAGGTGCTGGCATCCGGCACGGTCGGGCCGCTCGCAATGACCGCGGGATCATCACCGGGGACATCCGAAATCATCAGCGTGATGACCCGCGACGGCGCGCAGGCCACCGCCAATCGTCCGCCTTTGATCGCAGAGAGGTGCTTGCGAACACAGTTCATTTCCGCGATGTTTGCGCCGCAGAGCAACAACGCGCGGTTGATCTCCTGTTTTTGCGCGAGCGTAACCCCCTGCGCCGGCAAGGCAAGCAACGCCGAACCGCCACCGGAGATGAGGCATATCACAAGATCATCCCGGCCAAGCCCGGAGACCATGGTTAGAATCTCCCGGGCAGCGCATTCGCTGTTGCTGTCCGGAACCGGATGCGCAGCTTCGACAATGCGGATTCGCTCTTTGGATACAGAATTCCGCGGTGGAATGTGGCCGTATCGCGTCACGACAAGTCCCGAAAGAGCGGCGTCCACGGGCCACAGCGCCTCAAGAGCCTGCGCCATGGCGCCACCAGCCTTTCCTGCGCCAACCACCACGGTTTGACCGGCAGGCGGCAAGGGCAGATACCGGGCCATCAGTTCCGACGGCAGTGCTCGCCTGACAGCAGCGTCGTACAG
>CAIUKQ010000170.1 GCA_903899705.1 uncultured beta proteobacterium | reverse complement strand
TACTCTTATGGCCGCAGGAGCCTATGATTTATGGAAAAATCGTGAGCTGCTGAGTGCCGATGATTTCGGGATGTTCGCAACGGGATCGGTCGCGGCATTTCTGTCGGCGTTTGTTTGTGTGCGCTGGCTGATCCGCTATGTGGCTTCGCACGATTTCACCCCATTTGCCTGGTACCGGATTGCCTTCGGCGCCATGGTCCTGCTCGCTTATTACGCTGGGATGATCGCCTGGATCTGAAGCTTTCTAACTTTGGATCCAGGGCAATCCAGCCGCGCGCCAGCCGCCCAGTTTGTTTCGATGCTCGTTTTCGTCCTTATCACCTTCGAACCCTTCAAGAACGTTAAAACTGTGCGCGTAGCCGGCATGGGTCGCTGCTGTTGCTGCATTGTGCGATCGAGCGCCTGACCGGCAAAGAAACATGACTGGCGCCCCACTCTGAGGAACCTCGTTCCTCAACTGTTCGATGAATTGGGGATTTTTTTCCCCTTCCGGCCAACTATTCCATTCAATCGTGACCGTGTTCGGAACCCGACCAACCCAAGCCAGTTCAGCCTCAGTGCGTACATCCACCAGCCTGGCGTTTGCATCCGCCTGTAGGATCGCGTTGGCTTCCGAGGGGAGGAGAGCCCCGGCATAGGGGAGCTTTCTCTCGGCGGCTCGGGCTCTGGCTCTGGCAAGAATGGTATTTAAGTCATCCATCGAAATAAGCAACGAAGAATCTAGAAGCAAAGATATTAACAATTCCGCAGCATAAGGCAATCGCACCATATAAGTGCCATGGCATTAAAATCGCCCCATTTTGGGGCTGTGCGCGGCCGGTTCGCCAACATTCTGCGCACGTATGGCACAATGAACAGGTGAGACCTTCCCACGTGGCATAAATTCTGCTGAGGGAATATCCATCTGCCGCGGTTTTTGTCGGCCACCCCCGTAATTTCCGTTAATCCATCCATTCATTCCATCAAGGAGAGTTTTTCATGGCGATGTCAGCGAACGACGTGCTGAAGATGCTTAAAGACAAGGAGGTCAAGTTCGTCGACCTTCGTTTTACGGATACGCGTGGCAAGGAGCAGCACGTGTCGGTTCCGGTCAAGCAATTCACAATGGACAAGTTCGACAGTGGACATGCCTTTGACGGCTCGTCGATCGCCGGTTGGAAGGGGATTGAAGCCTCCGACATGCTGTTGATGCCTGATCCGGATTCGGCGCGTTTGGATCCTTTTACTGACGAGACCGTGCTCAATATCACGTGTGATGTTGTTGAGCCCGCCGACGGGAAGGGATATGACCGCGATCCGCGCACCATTGCGAAGCGCGCGGAGGCGTTCCTCAAGTCTTCTGGCATTGGCGACACGGCTTATTTTGGCCCGGAGCCCGAATTTTTCATTTTTGACGGAGTGACCTGGAACGTGGACATGTCCGGTTCCGCCGTTAAGATCACCTCCGAAGAAGCGCCTTGGTCCAGTTCGATCGATTACGACGGTGGAAACACCGGTCACCGCGCGGCCATCAAAGGAGGTTATTTCCCCGTCGCCCCCGCCGACTCGTTGCAGGATATTAGAAACGCGATGTCTCTCGCGCTTGAGCAGCAGGGCGTAGAGGTCGAGGTTCATCACCATGAAGTCGCAGCTCCCGGCCAGTGTGAAATCGGGACGCTCTTCAACAGTCTGGTCAAGCGTGCCGACTGGAACCAGATTCTCAAATACACGGTCTGGAACGTCGCACACTCCTATGGAAAGACTGCCACCTTCATGCCAAAGCCAGTGGTCGGCGACAATGGCTCGGGAATGCATGTGCACCAATCTGTCTGGAAGGGCGGACAGAATCTCTTTGCCGGCAACGGTTACGCCGGGCTGTCGGATTTTGCCCTGTACTACATTGGTGGAATCATCAAGCACGCGAAGGCGCTGAACGCCATTACCAACCCCGGTACCAATTCCTACAAGCGTCTGGTTCCTGGCTTCGAAGCGCCGATCAACCTTGCATATTCGGCGAAGAATCGTTCCGCATCCTGCCGGATTCCCTACGTTTCCAATCCCAAGGGTCGCCGCGTTGAGATTCGTTTCCCGGACGCGACGGCGAATCCCTACCTTGCATTCGCTGCGATGCTGATGGCTGGCCTGGACGGGGTTCAGAACAAGATTCACCCTGGCGATCCGATCGATAAGAACCTTTACGATTTGCCCCCGTCGCAGGCGAAGAAAGTTCCAAACGTCTGCTCTTCGCTGGAGATGGCGCTTGAGCATCTGGACAAGGACCGCTCGTTCCTGACCAAGGGTGGGGTGTTCTCCGATGAGATGATTGACGCCTATATCGCTTTGAAGATGGAAGAGGTAACCCGTTTCCGTATGACGACGCATCCAGTCGAATTTGATATGTATTACTCTTTGTAAGTATTTGTTCTAAATAGCATTTTTAATCATACTAAAGAAGTGCTCCGACGGGGACAGGGCTTGGTGCTCTGTCCCTTTCTCATTTGTAATCAAGGTTCAATTGGCCTAGACTTAAGGTCTATCCAGAGATTGGTGGACGATGGTCCGAGTACTCATAGCTGCAGGCCTGTGCGTGACCGCCGCCGCCGCGCATGGGCAATCGACAACCTATCGTTGCGTGGATGCGAATGGACGCAGCACCTATACCAATATTCAGGAAGAAACATCCGGCAAAAAATGCAGTGTGGTGAGCCGCGAGATTTCAGTCGTTCCGGCCGATCGTGTTGCACCCGTCAAGCCTCCGGCACAGACAGCGGCGACCGCCGCTTCCAGAGCCAACGATCGCCGCAAGATTCTGGAAGAGGAACTCGATGGCGAACAAAAGCGCCTCGTCGAAGCCCGCCAGAAGCTGGCCGAACAACAGGGCATCCGCAATGGCGACGAAAAGAATTTCCAACGTGTCCTGGATCGCCTGAAACCGTTCACCGAAGTGGTCGAGCGGCACGAGAAAAACGTCGAACAGTTGCAGAAGGAATTGGCGAGCATTCGCTGACCTCCCTGGCTCCTTCACGCCCCGACTGGAACGTTGAAAAGGGCGCAACACGATGGCCTGCGCCGAAATGACTCCCGCGGAGATGGCAAAAATCCCGATACCGTTGCCATCAGGCTATGCCGGCCTGGATTTGCTGGCTACGGCCGTCATTCTCCTGGACATCGATTCGCGAATCCTGCATCTCAATTCTGCAGCGGAGCATCTCCTGGCCGTCAGCATGCGAAATGTGCTTTCGCATCCGATTTACGAAGTACTGGCGGCGGGGTCGGCGCTCAAGACCCTCATCGACCAGACTTTGGCGGAATCTCGCGGCTTCGTGGACCAGGATCTGGTTTTTGCGCGTCCCGGACAGGACGCCCAGCATCTCAACTGCATCGTCACACCGGTCGAATCGCAAAATGCGCGCCTTCTTATAGAACTTCGCCATATCGACCAGCAGTTGAGAATTGAAAGGGAGGCGCAACGAATTTCCCAAGCCGATGCCAATCGCTCCTTGATTCGCAATTTGGCCCATGAAATCAAGAATCCGTTGGGTGGATTAAGGGGATCGGCGCAGTTGCTGGAGCGTGAACTTGACCGACCGGAACTGCGTGAGTACACGCAGGTCATCATCAAGGAGGCGGATCGTCTCCAGACGCTAATGGATCGTCTGCTCACCCCAAACCGCCCGCCACAATTTACGACGGTCAACATTCACGAAGTGTGTGAACGCGTACGCAGTCTGATCAATGCGGAATTCCCCAATGGCATCCAGGTGGAGCGCAATTACGATGTCAGCCTTCCGGAACTACATGGGGATCGCGAGCAACTCATACAGGTGGTGCTGAATATCGCACGCAATGCGGCGCAAGCCATCTCGATGAATCATCTTGGTGTGGGGAAAATAACCCTCAAAACCTGCGTGGCACGCCATGTCATGCTCAAAAAATACCAGCAAAAGCTGGCATTAGAATTGCAAGTAATAGATAACGGTCCGGGAATTCCGGACGAAATCCGCGAAAAAATGTTCTTCCCTCTGGTTTCGGGGCGAGATGGTGGCACCGGTTTGGGTTTGACGCTGGCACAAACGTTTGTACAGCACCATGGTGGTGCGATCGAGGTCGAAAGCGAGCCGGGAAGAACCTGTTTTCGCATTATCTTGCCGCTTTAGGCGGCGTCGCAGTTTTTGGTTTCCACGGGAATACGCCCAACTTGCCCTGGAAGCCGCGTGAGGATCGAGTATGAAGCCAGTCTGGATCGTCGATGACGACCGATCGATTCGATGGGTATTTGAAAAAGCGCTCACTCGGGAAGGGATAGCATTCAAAGCGTTCGCTTCGGCGCAGGAGGCGATAGACGAATTGGAGATTGCTTCCCCTCAGGTTCTAGTTTCGGATATTCGCATGCCGGGACCTTCCGGCCTGGACCTTCTGCAACTGGTGAAGAAACGCCATCCTGCGCTGCCGGTGATCATCATGACCGCTTATTCGGATCTGGAGTCGGCGGTTGCAGCGTTCCAGGGCGGCGCATTCGAATATCTTCCCAAGCCCTTTGACGTGGACCAAGCGGTCGAGTTGATTCGGCGCGCCCTGGAAGAGTCGATGCGTGAAGAGCAGGCCGCGGAGTCGGTCACCTCGGCACCCGACATGCTGGGTCAGGCCCCGGCAATGCAGGAGGTGTTCCGTGCCATAGGTCGTCTGGCCCAGTCATCCGCGACCGTGCTGATTACCGGTGAATCCGGGACCGGCAAGGAACTGGTGGCGCGTGCGCTGCACCGCCACAGTCCGAGGGCCTCGAACCCTTTTGTCGCCATCAACACGGCGGCGATGCCGAAGGATCTCCTTGAGTCCGAGTTGTTCGGTCACGAGCGAGGCGCATTTACCGGCGCGCAGGCGATGCGGCGCGGCCGATTCGAGCAGGCCGAGGGGGGCACGCTTTTTCTCGACGAAATCGGGGACATGCCTGCGGAGTTGCAGACACGTTTGTTGAGAGTCCTTTCCGATGGAACCTTTTACCGGGTGGGAGGGCACCAACCATTGCGCGCGAATGTGCGAGTGATCGCCGCGACCCATCAGGATCTGGAGGCCCGCGCGCGCGAAGGCTTGTTCCGCGAAGACCTGTTCCATCGGCTCAACGTGATCCGTCTCCGCCTTCCCAGCCTTCGTGAACGCCGGGGGGACATACCTCTACTGGCACGCCACTTTCTGGTCAAAAGCGCAGTGGAAACCGGAATGGAACCCAAGCGTTTGTCGGACGCGGCAATGAGCGAGCTCGTCGCCCAGGAATTTCCCGGCAATGTGCGGCAGCTGGAAAATCTGTGCCACTGGCTGACCGTTATGGCGGCGACCCAGGTCATTGAGATCGCCGATTTGCCACCGGACCTTCGTGGTCAGGGCGCGCGAAAGGCGGCGCCCGACTGGGTGGAGGCCCTTGGCCACGAAGTAGAAAGCCAGCTTGCGCGGGGCGACTCGAGCATCATGAATCAGTTGTCACGCGATTTCGAGAAGACCCTGATATCGAAAGCGCTGACACGAACCGGTGGCCGGAGAATAGAAGCAGCAAACATCCTCGGCATGGGTCGAAACACCATCACCCGGAAAATCGCGGAATTGGGACTTGAGGACAAAGGTGAGTCCATGGACCCTGCTGCCACGGAAAAATAGCTTACTGGATGTCCGCAAGTACCGGCGCGTGGTCGGAGGGCCGTTCAAGTTTGCGCGGCTCGATGTCGATGACGCAGGCCGAACATCGCGCCGCCAGTTCGTCCGACAACAGGATATGGTCGATACGCATGCCCATCTTGCGGCGAAAGGCCATCATCCTGTAATCCCACCACGAGAACGACTTTTCAGGCTGTGGAAACAGCCTGAACCCGTCCTTGAGCCCCAGTGAAAGCAAACGCCGGAAGGCCGCGCGTTCGGGTTCGCTGCAAAGGACCTGATCCTTCCATGCCGACGGATCGTGCACATCTTCGTCGGCTGGCGCGATGTTGTAGTCGCCAAGTACCGCCAATTTCGTCTCTGTGCGGATCTCCGCGGCAAGCCAGGCCTCGAAAGCAGTGAGCCAACGAAGCTTGTACTGGTACTTGTCAGAATCCACGGTCTGGCCGTTGGGTACATAGGCACATACGATCCTTGTTCCGCCGACGGTCGCGGATATGACCCGCCTTTGTTCGTCTTCGAATCCAGGAATCCCGTACTGCACCTGTGCAGGCTCTTCACGAGCGAGAATTGCCACCCCGTTATAGGTTTTTTGGCTGGCGAACGCGACCCGGTAGCCGGCTGCTTCGATCTCCGCACGAGGAAATTTCGCATCCTCGGTCTTGGTTTCCTGGATGCAGAGCACATCGGGATTCTGCCTCGCCAGCCAGTCGAGCAAATGCGGCAGACGGACGTTGAGGGAGTTGACGTTCCAGGTGGCAATGCGCATCGGTATTATTTGCTTCAATAAGAAATACAGGCGGGGAATACCGACCGCCCCGAAGGGGCTATTTGGATGCGGCTGCGTCCGGAGACACCGCCGGGGCCGGTTGTATGGCGTTATTAGGTGCCTTCGCCGAACCATCCGCAGGCGATCCGGCTGCAGGTTTCTCCTTAGAATTCAGCGGCGGAAGCATGGGTGGTCTGCCTGCGAATTGCGATGTGACCGGATAGCCGGCCTGATCCAAAGCCGCGTTATATCTGCCCGCGGCGAACCCCACTTCCATTGCACGACCCACGAACAGCACCGGCACCTGGGAATTGCCAGTGGCCTTTTTCAAGCTTTCAATGGCCGCGTTGTCGGAAACGCTGATTTCCCGATATGGGATGCCCCTGTTGACCAACAGGTCGCGCGCTTCCTTGCAGCCTTGCGGACACTCAGGCGAGGTGTACAGGCTCACCGGGAAATTGTCCACGGCTTGCCGAACCGCGAAGGGCATCTGCTGCGAGCCCTCCGCCGAGCCGCTTGTTTTCAGACGCTGTTGCTGGACGCTTTTGGCCGCATCACGGGGCGGAGGGTCCTGCGTGTAGTTGATCTTGCCGTTCTTATCCACCCAGCGATAGAGCTGCTGCGCACTGGCATGGAATGAGACAATTGCAGCGACGCCAAGCGCGATGGTTGCAATCAGACGCATCTGCATCGAAATCTCCTTTTTGCAGCGCGCAAGCCGTTCCTGCGGGCCGCCATGCTACAAACTCTGCGTGTCGATCATACCATTGTGACGCAGCAGGGCATCCACATTGGGCGTGCGGCCGCGGAATGCCTTGAAGGAATCCAGCGCCGGCCTGCTGCCACCAACGGCAAGAATTTCCGCGAGGAACCGCGAACCGGTTGCCGGATCCAGAACCCCGGATTCTCCTTGTGCTTCTTCAAAGGCACTGTACGCGTCTGCGGAGAGGACTTCGGCCCACTTATAGCTGTAATAGCCCGCCGCGTATCCTGCTCCCGCGAAGATGTGGCTGAAACTGTTGGCCATGCGGTTGTAATCGGGCGGGAACGCCACGGCGACATTGCGACGGACCTCCTCGATCAGTTGCCGCATGGATTTGGAGCCGGCGGGATCGAATTCAGAATGCAATCGCATGTCGAACATCGAGAATTCAAGCTGCCGCACAGTCTGCATGCCCGCCTGAAAATTCCTGGCAGCCAGCATTTTGTCGAACAGGGCGCGCGGCAATGGCTCGCCGCTGTCGACATGGGCGCTCATATGCTTGAGCACATCCCATTCCCAGCAAAAATTTTCCATGAATTGCGAGGGCAGTTCGACAGCGTCCCATTCAACGCCCCGGATGCCGGATACGCCAAGATAATCGACGCGAGTCAGAAGGTGGTGCAAGCCGTGCCCGAATTCGTGAAACAGGGTTGTTACGTCATCATGGGTCAGCAGCGCGGGTTTTCCGCCTACGGGGGGCGAGAAATTACAGATGAGATAGGCAACCGGCGCCTGGATGCCCGATTCGGTTCTGCGACGCGTCACGGCCTCATCCATCCAAGCCCCGCCGCGTTTGGTTTCCCGGGCATGGGGGTCCAGATAGAACTGCCCGACCAGCTCGCCCTTGGCGTCGACAATTCGGAAAAAGCGCACCGCACCATCCCAGGCTTCTGCTTGGTCCGGCAATACGCGAATGCCATACAGCCGCTCGACGACCCGAAACATGCCTTCCAGTACTTTGTCCTCGGGGAAGTACTGCTTGACCTCCTGATCCGAGAACGAATAGCGTTTGGCGCGCAGCTTCTCGGCGGCATAGCCAAGGTCCCAGGCGTTGAGGCAATCCAGCTTGAGGTCCTCGTGTGCGAACGCCTCGAGCTCAGCCATGTCCCTTCGCGCGTAAGGCAGCGCCTTTTTCGCCAGATCATTCAGGAAATCGAGAACCTCGGAAGGTTTTTGCGCCATCTTGGTGGCGAGTGAAACTTCCGCGTAATTGGCATATCCGAGCAGGCACGCCGATTCGAGCCGCAGTTTCAGAATCTGCATTATCAGCGGGCCGTTATCGCGGGCAGCTGCGTCGAATTCACTCGCCCGGGTGACATAGGCGTGATAGAGCTTTTCGCGCAGCGCGCGATTGTCTGCGTATTGCATGACAGGGATGTAGCAGGGCGCCTTGAGCGTCAGCTTCCAGCCTTTGGCGCCGTCCCTGACCGCCGCCTCGCTTGCGGCCTGGATGACGTCTTCTGGCACGCCCTGAAGCTCGCCGATGTCGTCAATTGGCAGCGTAAATGCATTGGTGGCATCCAGAACGTTGTTCGAGAACTGCGTGCAGACGCGTGCCAGTTCATCCTGGCAGTCGGCAAAGCGCTTTTTTTCCTTCTCCGGCAGTTCGGCGCCGGACAACCGGAAGTCCCTCAATTCGTTTTCAATGATTCTGCGCTGGGCCGGATCCAAAGCGCTGAATTCAGGCGAACCTGCCAGTTTCTTGTACTTGTCAAAAAGGGCAAGGTTCTGGCCCAGTTCGGTGTCGTACTGGACGATCTTCGGCTGATTGGCTTCGTATGCCGTTCTCAGTTCTGGCGAATCGAGCACGCCGTGCAAATGGGCCACAGCCCCCCATGCGCGGCCGAGCCGTTCGTTGGCGTCTTCAAGGGGCTTCACAAGCGAGGACCAGGTTGCCGCGCTCCGTGTTTCTGTCAGGCTTTTGATCAGGACGCGGTTCCCCGCAAGCAGCGCATCCACGGCGGGCTCAATGTGCTCGGTGCGTATTGACGCATAACGGGGTAGACCTGAAAAATCAAGAAGTGGATTCGTGTTTGAATCGGTATTCATCGGGGCTTCCCTGTCCTAAATGGCTGTTGCGGCCGGATCGGCCGCGCGCACGGTGTTTTCAAGCAGCATCGCAATCGTCATCGGGCCCACCCCCCCGGGAACGGGTGTGATCCAGCCTGCCCTTCCGAGCAACCCTGCGTAGTCCACGTCACCGCACAATTTGCCGGCGGTCGGGCCATCGGGAATGCGATTGATGCCCACATCAATGACCGCAGCTCCCGCCTTGACCATGTCCGGGGTAATCATTCGGGCTTTGCCGACAGCCGCCACGAGAATATCGGCCTGTCGAGTCACCGAACCAAGATCTGGAGTTCTTGAATGGCATATGGTGACAGTTGCGTTTTTTTCAAGCAGAAGCAGTGCTGCAGGTTTGCCGACGATATTGCTTCGCCCGACTACGACCGCATGCTTTCCCTCCAACTCTACCCCGGCGTGGGCCAGGAGTCGCATGATTCCTGCCGGGGTGCATGGTATGAAGCGGGCGTTGCCGGTTGCAAGCAGGCCTGCATTCTCGGGATGAAATCCATCGACGTCTTTTGCCGGCGATATGGCTCTGATGACGGCCTCGGGGGATATCTGCCTTGGCAACGGCAGTTGAACCAGAATGCCATGCACTTTCGAGTCGTTGTTCAGCCTGGCAACCAGCGCCAGCAAGTCCTCCTGACGGGTGGTGGCCGGAAGCGAGTGTTGGAAGGACGTGATTCCCGCCTCTTCGCAGGCTTTCGATTTGTTGCGCACGTAGACCTGCGAGGCCGCATCGTCCCCCACCAGAACCACGGCAAGGCCGGGCCGAACGCCGTTCGCTGCAAGCGCTGAAACGCGTGTGGCAAGGTCGGTGCGCATCGTGCGAGCAAGCGCCGCACCGTCAATAATTTTGGTTTCCATGATGTTCGAACAGCCAAAACCGGCATTATCCGCGATCAAAGCCGCCTTGCCGGTTCCGATGGTGGCCATTACCATCCCGTGCGCCAAGTTGCGGGTATTGCGCCCAATTTCCTTGAAAATCCCCGGAGAGGAGACCGTATGCCCGACAAAAAGATGGACGATCTGCGAAGAAAAACGAACCCACTATTCAATGACCGCAAGCTGAAACTGGGAACGTTTTGCACCAACCTCGATTACGGTGCCGCCATGTCGACGATCGACGGTACCTTGCGCATCAATTGGCCCAACACACTCGCGCTTGCGAAAATTGCCAATGAAATGGATTTCGAGGCACTGGTTCCTGTCGGGCGCTGGCGGGGCTTCGGCGGCAAAACCAATTTCAACGGGCCGGGGTTTGAAACCTATGCCTGGGCGGCGGGCATCGGCGCATCGGTGGACAAATCGTGTGTTTTCGCCACTTCGCACGTGCCCACGGTTCATCCGGTGATGGCGGCGAAACAGGCCCAGGTCATTGATCACATCACCAACGGTCGCTTTGCCTTGAATATCGTGACTGGGTGGCATCGTTCCGAGATCGAGATGTTTGGCATACCGCTGCGCGAGCATGACGAGCGCTATGACATGGCGGTCGAGTGGCTGGAGGTGATCAAACGCCTTTGGACCGAAGAAGAGGAGTTTGACTTTTCAGGCCGGTACTACGACATCAAAAAGGGCTATCTGATGCCCAAGCCCATCCAGCAACCCCATCCTGCAATCATGAACGCGGGCGGTTCCGAAAAAGGCCGGCATTTTTGCGCCAAATACTGTGACATCGCCTTCGTCGGTCTTGCATCGCACCATCTGGACGATGCCCGGGCGCAAGTAGATGCTTATCGGAAACTTGCCCGAGAGCAATACGGTCGGGAGATCCAGGTCTGGACCAACACCTATGTCGTGCAGGGACAAACCGAAAAAGAGGCCCGGGATCTATTGCACGAATACATTGACGAAAAAGGGGGCTGGGAAGCTGCGGAAAATCTGGTTGAAACCATGGGCCTCAACGCGCTGACATTTCCTCCTGGCGTGCTGCAGGATCTCAAACGGCATTTCGTCGGCGGTTGGGCGGGTTATCCCATCGTAGGCACGAAGGAGCAAATCGTCGACCAGATGAAAACGCTGTCGGAATATGTGGGCCTTGACGGCCTTCTTCTGACCTGGCCGCGATTTGAAGACGGAATGCGGGAATTTCAGTCAAACACCCTGCCCCTGATTATCGAGGCGGGCCTTCGATAATCACAGAAGCTGGCAGACATCCTCGAATTTGAAACGCGGATGGCGTTTCATGACTTTTGCGGGGTCTCCATAACCCAGCCCGCAGATGAAGTTCGTTTTTGTTGCGGTTCCGGCAAAAAATTCCGCATTCACCTTGGCGCTGTCGAAGCCGGACATTGGACCGGTATCCAGTCCCATGGCGCGCGCCGCCAGCATCAGGTAAGCCCCTTGCAAGGTGCTGTTTCTAAATGCAGTCTCCAATGCCAGCGCCTCGCTGCTGGTAAACCAGGGCTTCGCGTCCACGTGCGGGAACAGGTATTTCATGTGATCGTAGAAGTGCGTGTCATATCCCAGGATCGCCACTACGGGGGCGGTCAGGGTCTTGTCCAGATTTCCCTTGGAGAGCGCCGGCTTCAAACGGACCTTGGCCTCCGTGCTCCTCAGGAAAACGATTCGAAGTGGCGAGCAATTGGCGCTGGTGGGGCCCATTTTCACTGCGTCGAATATTGCCCGGAGCGTATCGTCCGGGACGGGTCTGTCGTCCCAGCCGTTGTGCGATCGTGCTTCACGAAAGAGCAGATCAATTCCATTGTTGTCCAGCTTTTGGACACGGGAGCGCATCGCAATGATCGCCTGTTGTGCCTTCAGATCGTCGTTGTCCATGAGAAAATCCCGAAAAATTAGAAGTTTGGAGCGCAATCGGAGGATTCGCCGAAGTTGCGCAATTCACCCAAGGATTTTATAGTGCCGGCATTGCCCTGCGGTATCGGTGCGCGGTAAGCCTCGATCTTCGGTGATCCCGGAGTCGATCCATGCATCAACCATCCCTTCAATAAATTGCCCGGGAAGCGCTCAAAAGGCGCGCCCCTAAACAGGAGGCAAGATGTCTGCAATACCGGAATTTCACGCCGCAAACGATCTTGATTCGCTTGAAACCCAGGAATGGCTTGAAGCCCTCGAAGGTGTCATCGAGCGTGAGGGACCCGAACGCGCCCATTTTCTGCTGGAATCGCTGATCGACGCGGCAAGGCGTTCCGGCGCTTATTTGCCATTTTCGGCAACGACGGCTTACATCAATTCCATTCCGCCGCACCTTGAGGAGCGCTCACCCGGCGATCATGCGATCGAGGAGCGCATCCGTTCCTTTACCCGATGGAATGCGCTGGCCATGGTGGCCAAGGCAAACAAGGGGGATGGCGAACTGGGCGGCCACATTGCGAGTTTTGCCTCGGTGGGGACTCTGTTCGGCGTGGGGTTCAATCATTTCTGGCATGCCCCGAGCGACGGTCATGGCGGCGACCTCGTCTATTTCCAGGGCCATTCGGCGCCCGGCGTGTACGCGCGAGCCTACCTTGAAGGCCGTTTGAGCGAAGAGGAACTTCTCAATTTCCGTCGCGAAGTTGATGGTAAGGGCATATCTTCCTACCCGCATCCCTGGTTGATGCCGGATTTCTGGCAATTTCCGACGGTCTCGATGGGTCTGGGGCCTTTGCAGGCCATCTATCAGGCGCGGTTCCTGAAATACCTGCATGCACGGGGTCTGGCCGATACGGCCAATCGTAAGGTCTGGGTTTTCTGCGGTGATGGTGAGATGGACGAGCCGGAATCTCTGGGTGCCATCGGCATGGCGGTGCGCGAGAAGCTCGACAATCTCGTGTTCGTGGTCAATTGCAACCTGCAGCGTCTGGACGGCCCTGTTCGCGGCAACGGTAAGATCATCCAGGAGCTTGAAGGCGAGTTCAGAGGCACCGGATGGAATGTCATCAAGCTCATCTGGGGAGGTTACTGGGATCCGCTGATCGCCCGAGACAAGGAAGGCATCCTGCTCAAAATCATGCAGGAGACCGTTGACGGTGAGTACCAGAATTTCAAGGCCAACGACGGCGAGTTCGTTCGCAAGAATTTCTTCGGCAAGCACCCCAAGCTGCTGGAAATGGTGTCGCGCATGTCGGACGAGGACATCTGGCGGCTCAATCGCGGTGGTCACGATCCCCACAAGATCTACGCCGCCTATTCGGCCGCGGTAAAGCACAAAGGGCAGCCGACTGTCATTCTTGCCAAGACCATCAAGGGCTACGGCCTGGGCAAGCAGGGGCAGGCGCAGAATCCGACTCACCAGTTGAAAAAGCTCGACCTTGAAACGATCCGGGAATTCCGGGATCGATTCAACGTGCCCATCCCCGATGACCAGCTTGAAAAACTGCCGTTCTACAAGCCCGCCGATGACGACCCTGTCATGGTGTATCTACACGAACACAGAAAGGCGCTCGGAGGATATCTTCCCCAGCGCCGCCGCAAAGCGGAGAAGATGCCGGAGGTGCCGCCACTGTCAGCCTTTGACGCGGTGCTGAAATCCTCCGACCGCGAGCTCTCGACGACGATGGCATTTGTGCGCATCCTGACTGCTCTGGTGCGGGACAAGAGCATTGGCAAGCATGTGGTGCCCATTGTTCCAGACGAGGCGCGCACTTTCGGTATGGAAGGCATGTTCCGTCAGCTGGGCATCTATTCCTCGGAAGGCCAGAAGTACACGCCGGTCGACAAGGACCAGGTGATGTACTACCGGGAAGACAAGGCCGGACAGATTCTCGAAGAGGGCATCAACGAGGCGGGCGCATTCTCATCGTGGCTCGCCGCGGCGACCTCCTACAGCACGAATAATCTGGCCATGGTGCCGTTCTATATCTTCTATTCGATGTTCGGCATGCAGCGTATCGGCGATCTGGCCTGGGCGGCAGGTGACCTTCGCGCGCGCGGTTTTCTGCTGGGTGCCACGGCCGGGCGCACAACCCTCAACGGCGAGGGGTTGCAGCATGAGGACGGTCATTCGCAGGTGATGGCGTCGCTGATTCCCAATTGCGTTTCCTATGATCCGACGTTTGGCTACGAACTTGCGGTCATCATTCATGACGGTCTGCGACGCATGGTCGGCAATCAGGAGGATGTGTACTACTACATCACTGTGATGAATGAAAACTATCTCCACCCGGGTCTGCCCGACGCCGCCGACAAGAATGCCGCGGAGGGCATACTCAAGGGCATGTACCTGCTGCGTGAGGGTGCAAAAAAGAAACACCGGGTGCAATTGATGGGTTCGGGCACCATCCTTCGCGAAGTGATTGCGGCGGCGGATCTGCTAGCCAGCGATTGGGATATCGGTGCCGACATCTGGAGCGCCACCAGCTTTAACGAATTGCGCCGCGAAGGCCTGGATTGCGAGCGCTGGAACCTGCTGCACCCGACTGAAAAGCCACGCGTTTCTTATGTGGAGCAATGTCTCAAGGATAGAGCTGGACCAGTTGTGGCTTCGACCGATTATGTGAAGGCCTTTGCCGACCAGATCCGGGAATTCATGCCCAGAGGCCGCAATTTCCGCGTTTTGGGTACCGACGGTTTTGGCCGTTCAGACACCCGCGAACGGTTGCGCTACCACTTCGAAGTGGATCGCCACTGGGTAGCTGTGGCGGCCCTGAAATCCTTGGCCGATGAGGGTGCGATCAAGGCACAGCTGGTGGCGGACGCCATAAAGAAATACGGGATTGATTCCGCCAAACCCAACCCGTTGACGGTGTAACCAGGCCATCATGAGTGCGGCCCGTTCGGGGGTTTCGACCTCTGTCCGGGATTGAATCGGAAAATCCAAGGACGCTATGAGAGAAATCCAACTACCCGACATCGGCGATTTCAAGGACGTTGACGTCAGCGAGATACTGGTGGCCCCGGGGGATGCCGTTGCCGTCGAGCAGTCGCTGATTACGGTCGAATCCGACAAGGCCAGCATGGAAATTCCGTCGCCGGCAGCGGGCGTGGTTCGCGAAATCCGCGTCAAGCTGGGCGACAAGATCAAGAAGGGCAGCCTGATCCTGGTGATGGAGGAATCCTCGGCAACGGTCGCGCCATCCGCCACTGCACCTGCGGTCCCGAAGGCGCCCCCCCCGTCTGCCCCGGCACCAGTCAAGCCGGCGACAGTAGCGGCCTTGGCGCCACCGGCCGTCGAATCCGCAATACCCCGCTCCGATCCTGTCCCGTACGAGCCGGATACACGTCCGGCAGGGTTCAAGGCCCATGCAAGCCCATCCGTCCGAAAGTTCGCCCGCGAGCTCGGTGTGGATCTGTCCAAAGTGGCCGGGACCGGGCCTAAGGGACGCGTTCAGCAGCTGGACGTGCAGATCTTCGTCAAAGGCATCATGGCAGCCGCACCTGCGTCGACCTCATCCGCAGCCGGTGGATCGGGCCTGAACATCATTCCCTGGCCCGATGTCGATTTTGCCAAGTTCGGCCCGATTGATCCCAAGCCGTTGTCACGCATCAAGAAGCTTTCGGGCGCCAACCTGCACCGCAACTGGGTGTCGATACCGCATGTCACCCAGTTTGACGAAGCTGATATCACCGAGCTGGAGGCGTTTCGCAAATCAAACTCGGCGGAATCCGAAAAGCAGGGCTTCAAGCTCACCATGCTGGCCTTTCTGATAAAGGCCAGCGTCACCGCACTTCGGCAGCAGCCCGAAGTCAACGCTTCGCTCGACAAGAGCGGTGAGAACCTCATTTACAAGCGCTATTTCCATATAGGGGTCGCGGTCGATACGCCGGACGGATTGGTGGTTCCGGTGATACGCGATGCCGATCGCAAAGGGGTCTTTGACCTGGCGCGCGAACTGGGCGAGGTTTCAAAACTTGCGCGCGACAAGAAGCTCAAGCCCGGCGACATGCAGGGCGGGACATTCTCGATTTCGAGCCTTGGTGGCATCGGCGGCACGGCATTCACACCCATCATCAATGCACCGGAAGTGGCGATACTCGGCGTGTCGCGTTCCGTGATGAAACCGGTGTGGAATGGCAAGGAATTTACGCCCCGGCTGATGCTGCCCCTGTCGCTTTCCTACGATCATCGCGTCATTGACGGCGCTGCGGCAGCCCGATTCACGTCCTATCTGGCGTCGGTGCTTTCCGATATCCGCCGCTCGTTACTGTAAAGAGCTCTCAATCAACATGGCCAGCATAGAACTCAAGGTGCCTGACATTGGCGACTTCAAAGACGTCGTTATTGCCGAGGTCCTGATCAAGCCGGGCGACAGCATCACGGTGGAGCAGTCCCTGATCACCATAGAAACCGACAAGGCCTCCATGGAGATTCCCTCCAGCCACGCCGGCGTGGTGAAGGAGTTGCGAGTCAAGGTGGGGGAGAAGGTTTCCAAGGGGGCAGTGATTGCGGTGGCCGAAGTCATTGAGGGCTCGAGTTTGCCGGTGCCGCAGGTCCAGGCACCCAACCCGGCGCCGGTGGCGGCGCCATCCGCAGCACCCGCCTATGCAGGAAGCACCGACATCTCCTGTGACACCCTGGTGCTGGGTGCGGGTCCCGGCGGTTACTCGGCGGCATTTCGCAGTGCGGATCTGGGCATGAATACGGTTCTGGTTGAGCGTTACGCGACGCTCGGCGGCGTGTGTCTCAACGTCGGATGCATTCCCTCAAAAGCCCTTTTGCACACCTCGCGCGTGGTGGACGACGCCATGAGCTTTGCGGAGCACGGCATTGAATTCGCGGCACCCAAAATCGATCTGGCCCGCCTGCGAGAATCCAAGGCCCAGGTGGTGGGCAAGTTGACCGGCGGTCTGGCTTCGATGGCCAAGGCACGCAAAGTGACGGTTCTGAACGGCATCGGGCAGTTCGTCGGACCGAACCATCTGGCCGTGGAAACCAAGGATGGCCGCAAAGTCATCGCCTTCAAAAATGCCATCATCGCGGCCGGCTCACAGGCCGCCAAGCTGCCATTCCTTCCCGATGATCCGCGCATCGTCGACTCAACCGGTGCTCTGGAACTTCGCTCCCTGCCCAAGCGCCTGCTGATCATCGGCGGCGGCATCATTGGACTTGAAATGGGTACGGTCTATTCGACCCTGGGAGCCCGGCTCGACGTTGTGGAAATGCTCGACGCGCTGATGACCGGGGCGGATCGCGACCTGGTCGCGGTTTGGCAGAAATTCAACGCCAGGCGCTTCGACAATATCTGGCTCAAGACCAAAACCACGAAGGTGGAAGCACGCGCCGACGGCCTGTATGCGACCTTTGAGGGTGATAAAGCCCCGAAGGAGCCACAGCGCTATGACATGATCCTGGTGTCGGTGGGGCGTACGCCCAACGGGAAAAAAATTGGCGCCGACAAGGCGGGGATCGCGGTGACCGATCGCGGCTTCATTACCGTCGATTCGCAAATGCGCAGCAATGTTCCGCATATCTTTGCCATTGGCGATATTGCCGGTAACCCGATGCTGGCACACAAGGCGGTGCATGAAGGGCACGTGGCGGCTGAAGCTGCCGCCGGGCAGAAATCACATTTCGATGCGAGCGTCATTCCTTCGGTGGCGTATACCGATCCCGAAATCGCGTGGGTCGGGATCACCGAAGACGAGGCAAAAAGGCAGGGCCTCAAGGTCGGGGTCGGAAAATTTCCCTGGGCTGCCTCCGGTCGGGCCATCGCTAATCATCGCACTGAAGGCTTCACCAAGCTTATTTTTAGTGAGGAAAATCATAGGGTTATAGGCGGCGGCATCGTCGGCACCGGAGCCGGTGACCTGATCAGTGAAGTGGCGCTGGCGATTGAAATGGGTGCTGATGCGGTCGACATTGGCAAGACCATTCATCCGCATCCGACCTTAAGCGAATCGGTCGGCATGGCCGCGGAACTCTACGAAGGCGTCTGCACCGATCTGCCGCCGGTACGCAAGAAATGACACAGGACGAGCTCAAGGCTGCCGTCGCCAGGGAGGCTATCAAACATGTAGTCGACGATCTGCCCGTCGGTGTCGGCACGGGTTCAACGGCGAATTTCTTCATCGACGAACTGGCCAAGATAAAAAACCGTATCGTCGGCGCCGTGCCCAGTTCCGAAAAAACAGCGGAGCGGCTGCGCGGTCACGGCATCCGGATCCTGGAGCTGAACAGTGTCGATGAACTGCCGGTCTATGTGGATGGTGCTGACGAGATCACCGAGCACATGGCCATGATCAAGGGCGGCGGCGGGGCGCTGACCCGCGAGAAAATCGTCGCGGCCGTGGCCCGAAAATTCGTCTGCATTGCCGACGAATCGAAACTTGTGCCGGTGCTCGGCAACTTCCCGTTGCCGGTGGAAGTGATTCCGATGGCCCGTTCCTACGTGGCGCGGCAGATGGTGAAACTGGGCGGTCAGCCCAAACTGCGCGAAAACTTCACCACGGATAACGGTAACGTGATCATCGACGTGCACGGACTGTCGATCCTCAACCCTCAGGAAACCGAGGCGAAGATCAACAATATTGCGGGTGTCGTTACCGTGGGCCTGTTCGCGTTGCGAGGTGCCGATGTGTTGTTGCTAGGCACCGGTCAGGGTGTTCGGACACTCACACGCAAATAGCGCCTGCCGCCGGACTAATCCTTCGGCGGTGGCACATAGCCCTGCGCCTGATCGGCACCGTCGCCAAAGAAGTGTTTCTCCATCTGTTCCGCCAGATACTTGCGTGCCTTGGCATCGGCAAGGTTGAGGCGATTCTCGTTGATCAGCATGGTCTGGTGCTTGATCCAGCCCTGCCAGCCTTCCTTGGAAACGTTGTCGAATATCCGCTTGCCCAGGTCGCCCGGATAGGTCGGCCGGTCCAGCCCTTCGGCTTCGTGGCCCAGTTTCACGCATTTCACCATTCTTGCCATTTCAACATCCTTTTTAAATGTTCTTTACCAGCACCTTTGAACGGCGCTGATAGTTATACAGGGAGCGGCGCGGTTCGGGCAGCACCGAGACATCCGCCTCGACAAAACCGCGCTCAATGAACCAGTGCGTGGCCTGGGTGGTCAGCACAAACAGTTTTCTCAGTCCGCGCTTGCGCGCCTCGCGGGACACATGATCAAGGAGTTTTTCGCCCAGACCGGCGCTCCTCGCCTCGGGCCGCACCACGAGGGCGGCCAGTTCCGCCGCCTTTCCGGACGGGAAGGGATACAGCGCGGCATTGCCGACGATGATGCCGTCGTGCTCGATCACGAAAAAGCGCTGAATTTCGCGTTCGATCAGTTCGCGGCCCCGGTAGACGAGCACGCCTTCGGCTTCCAGGGGCTCGATCAGCGCCAGTATGCCGCCGACGTCGTCGATGGTGGCCTCCCGCAGCCGTTCCAGTTTGTCGGCGGTGATCATGCTGCCCGAGCCCTTGTGCGTGAAGAGCTCGATCAGCAAAGCGCCTTCCACTTTGTGGGACACCAAATGAGCCCGCTGCACCCCGCCACGCACGGCCTCGACGGCATGTTGCAGATAAAGTCGCGTGTCCCCGGAAAGTTCGGACGGTCCCGACAGCAGCTTGTCGGCCTCCTGTGCCGAGAGTTCCGTGAGCGCCCGGCCCCGCTTGTCGGCGACCGAAGAATCGGTAAAGTACACAAGCTTGTCGGCACCGAGGGCTTTGGCGGTCGCGACCGCGACATCTTCCACCGTGCAATTGAACACTTCCCCGGTCGGCGAATAGCCGACGTTGGAGACGATGACGATATTGCCGCAATCAAGACATGACCTGATGGCCTGCGAATCGACCTTACGTACGGCACCGGTGTACTGGAAATCAATGCCGTTGCGAATGCCATAGGGCTGTGCGGTTATGAAATTGCCGGATACCGTATTGATCGCCGCCCCCGCCATGGGCGAATTGGGCAGGCCCTGCGAAAGCAGCGCGTCAATTTCCACGCGCAACAGGCCGACCGCTTCCTTGACGCACGCCAGCGCGAGCGCATCCGTGATTCGAATGCCATCGGCGTAGCGCGAGCGCGCCTTGTGCTGTTTCAGCTGGGCTTCGATCTGGGGGCGCGAACCATGAACCAGCACGACGCGAATGCCTGCGCTGTGCAGCAGGTTCAGATCGTTCGCTATGGCGACAAACTTGCCCTGATCGACAACATCGCCTCCAAACGCGATCACGAAGGTGCGCCCGCGGAAGGCGTGAAAATACGGCGCAACCGAGCGGAACCATGAAACAAACTGCGAGTCGGAATGGGTGGCCATGTCGTAAGTTCGGGCAAAGCGCGATTTTATGCCGAAGAGGCCCTCGGGCGGAGGCGGAAGATATCGGAGTCAGACAGGATTGCTGCCTTCGACGACCGCAAAGGCCTTGGGCGGCTCGCCGGAGAGGTGCCGCCGCCACATGGTCTCGAACGCAGACTCAAGGTTGCGGGTGAATCGCGGTGTATCGAACAGGGGGAGTCGCGACCGCTCATGAGTCAAATGGTCGCGCATCGATTTCAGTTCATCCGGGTGGGAGGCAAGACGTACCGCAGCCTCTTCAAATGCGTCCAGATCAGCGCAGATCAGTTGCGGAAGCCCCGCCGCGGTCACCAGGCTCGCCGCCACTCGCGCGGGAAAGGAGTCCTGCGGGCAGGTGAGCACCGGTACGCCGGCCCACAGGGCGTCGCTCGTGCCAGTGTGGGCATTGAACCACAGCGTGTCGAGAAACAAATCCGCCTGCCGCAGGCGCGCGAGATGCCGAGGCTTGTCCATAGTGCCGCCAAAAACCAGCCGGTCGGGTTCAACCCACCGGGCATTGGCGGCCCGTTTCAGATTGTCCCGGGCGACCGGATTGCTTTCGTACAGCCAGAGCACACTGCCGGGGACCCGCGCAAGAATTCGCATCCACACCGAAAACATCTGCGCATCGATCTTGTAGAGGTGATTGAAGCAGGCAAAGACAAATCCGTTGTCGGGCAACCCCAACGCTGCGCGAGATGGCGTTTCTCCGTCAATGGGTTGCTCGTTGTCGTTGGCCTGGAAGGAGTGCGGCATCCATACCAGCCGCTCGCCGAACTGCGATTGATGATCCGGCGGCGCGACGATCCTGTCGACAATGACGTAGTCATTGATGCCCTGGCCGGTCGAGGCCGTGTACCCCATCCAGGAAACCCGTATGGGCGCCGGGCGAAGTGCGAATATCTCGGGTCGGGCGTCGTTCGTGTAACCCTTCAGATCCACCAGAATGTCGATGCCATCGCGCTGGATCCGTTCCGCGGATTGCAACGTCGTATCGCCCCGGATGTCGATGAAATGATCGACGCTGGCAACGGCGTGTCGCCGGTAATCGCTGCCGTCGTCTTCCCCGATCGAGTAGGCGAAGATTTCGAAGCGGTCGCGGTCATGAAGCGCGTAGAAACTGCGCATCAATTGCATGACCGGGTGGCGGTGAAAGTCGGCCGAAACATAGCCAATCCGAAGGCGCTGCCGGGTTCCGGATGGCTTTGGAGCGGCAACGGGCAGTCGCAGATCCCTGACCCTGTCGATAACATCATCGGCATACCCCTGAGTCACGGCATTTCGCAGGTGCTGGACCACTGAATACTCGTAGGTGACAAACGGATTCAATCCCTTGAATTCGGGCCCCCGGGGATTCGCTGCCCATTGGCCGAGCATGGTTTCAAATGCTTTTGTATCGTTTCGGCCGCCGGTCTCCGGCGCCGAACCGTCGTCCCAATCGCAGATCCAGGCGCGGTTGCGCAGCGCCTGCACGAGGATGCCCGCGTCATCCGGACGCAGTGCACGGGCACGATCCAGCAGGTCTCGCGCCTTGCCCCGATCGTCCAGCGCAATGCACATGTTTGCGGCCAGGGTCAGCGCCTCGGGCCAGTCGGGGCGGGCCTGCAGGACGATCAGTGCCTGTTCCAGCGCCTCGGCGCGGGCGCGGCCTTTGGACAGGATCAATGCGAGATTGAACCGGGCATCGGGTTGATCGGGGGCGAGGTGAAGCGCGGTGCGGGCGGCCCCTTCTGCCGCCGTGAGGTCGCCGGCGGCTCGAAAGGCTTCGGCCAGATTGGCGTGCATAAAGGCGACATCGGGAGACCGCCTTGCCGCTTCACCGATATGGCGGGTGGCCTCGTCAAAGCGGCCAGTGCGATGGCATACAAGGCCTAGAAAATGCAACGCGTCCACGTTGTCTGGGTGGCGAGAGAGCTCAGCGCGAAGGAGATCTTCCGCTTCTAAGATCCGGCCCTTTTCAACCATTGCCGGAATCGCGGACAGATCCGCATCGGCGGCCGCGTCTATCTGGGGAGCGGCTTCGGAATTGCGGATATTGAGGCGCTGCAGCAGCCACGCATAGAGTGACGTCATTCCGTGGCGCTGCGGCCCCCAAATTTTTCGGGCCCCTCCGAGCAGTCCCCCCAGGTTCCCTGTATGGCCGCAAGTACTGCCAGGGGTGCGGTTTCGGTTCGCAGAACCCGGGGTCCAAAACGCATGGCGATAAACCCATTGCGCAATGCGTCCGACCGTTCTTCCTCCGTCAGACCGCCTTCGGCCCCAATCAGGATGGTGAGCGCCTGGGCTCGGGGCAAATCCCTGAGGGAAACGTCCCCGTCCGGAGACAACAGGATTTTCGTTCCCGGCGGCTGGGAAACGACGTATTCAAGCAGTCCGGAAACCGGATTGATTGTGGGCACCCGGTTACGGCCACATTGTTCGCAGGCGGCAATCGCCACGGCTCTCCAATGGGCAATCCGTTTTTCAGCGCGCTCCTCTGACAATCGGACCACGCTGCGAGCGGTTGCCAGCGGCTGCACCACATTAGCCCCCAGTTCGGTGGCTTTCTGGATGGCGAAGTCCATGCGGTCGCCTGAGGAGATTCCCAGCGCCAAAGTCACCGTTACCGGCGATTCGCGCTCAATTCGGTGCCATTCCTTCAATCGGGCACTGACCCGGTTGCGGCCTGTATGCTGAAGTTCTGCGCTCCATTCGCCACCTTCGCCGTCGAACAGGGTCACCGCGTCCCCATCACGCAGGCGCAAAGCGGCGACATGCCGAACCGCACTCTCGGGAATATCAATGGTGGTGCCGGCTGATAGGCTTTGTCCGCTCCATAGTCTGGGCGGGGAGGCAGACCGCGCAAAATCGCTGTTTTTAGTGGATTTGACCATGTCACGATTTTAACGGGGCTACGCTGTTAGAATGCACCCCCTTTTTTAAAGCCCAGGCGCCCCATGCGGCCGATTCGTAATATCGCCATTATCGCCCACGTTGACCACGGCAAGACGACTCTTGTGGACAAGCTGTTGCAACAGGCAGGCACCTTCGCTGCGCACCAGCACGTCGCCGAGCGCGTCATGGATTCCAATGACCTTGAGCGTGAACGCGGCATCACCATTCTTGCCAAGAATTGCGCGGTGAATTACGAAGGCACCCACATCAACATCGTCGACACACCGGGCCACGCGGATTTCGGCGGCGAGGTCGAGCGTGTGCTATCGATGGTGGACAGTGTGCTGCTGCTCGTAGACGCGGTCGAAGGCCCGATGCCGCAGACGCGGTTTGTGACCCGCAAGGCGCTTGCGCTTGGCTTGAAACCAATTGTGGTTGTCAACAAGGTTGACCGCCCCAGTGCGCGTCCCGACTGGGTGGTGAACCACACCTTTGACTTGTTCGACAAGCTCGGTGCCACCGAGGCCCAATTGGATTTTCCGGTCGTTTATGCGTCGGCCCTGAATGGCTGGGCGGTCACGGACATCAAAGACGTCCCCGCCACGCCTGAGGCCGTCATCGCCGGCAATCACAGCATGCGCCCCCTCTTCGATGCGGTTCTGAAGCACGCGCCGGTGCGTGAAGACAATGCGGATGGCCCGCTGCAACTGCAAATCTGCTCGCTCGATTACTCAAGCTATGTTGGCAAGATCGGCATTGGCCGTGTCACCCGCGGTCGCGTGCGGCCGCTGCAGGATGTTATGGTGCTGGACGGTCCCGGCGCAAAACCTGTCAAGGGCAGGGTCAATCAGGTGCTCACGTTCGAGGGCCTCGAGCGGAAAGTATCGGAGGAGGCCCGCGCCGGCGACATCGTGCTGATCAATGGCATCGAAGAACTCAATATCGGTTCGACGATCTGTGATCCGGAGCACCTGGATGCGCTGCCCATGCTGCGTGTGGATGAGCCGACGCTGACCATGAATTTCATGGTGAACAGTTCCCCGCTGGCCGGCCGTGAGGGCAAGTTTGTCACCAGCCGCCAATTGCGCGAGCGGCTGGAACGCGAGATCAAAAGCAACGTTGCGCTCAAGGTTGAATTCACTTCCGATTCGGATACGTTCATCGTCTCCGGGCGGGGCGAATTGCACCTGACCATTCTGCTGGAAAACATGCGTCGCGAAGGCTATGAAATGGCCGTGGGGCGTCCCCGCGTGGTGATGAAGGAAATCGACGGGGTGAAGCAGGAGCCCTACGAGCTTCTGACAGTCGATGTCGAGGATGCGCACCAGGGCGGCGTGATGGAGGAACTCGGACGCCGCAAAGGCGACCTTCAGGACATGCAACCCGATGGACGTGGCCGGGTGCGGCTGGAATACCGTGTTCCTGCGCGTGGATTGATCGGGTTTCAGGGTGAGTTTCTGACCCTGACGCGCGGCACCGGACTTGCGAGCCACGTGTTTGACGATTACGGCCCGATCAAGGGCGACATGGAGGAACGCCGCAACGGCGTGCTGATCAGCCAGGACGATGGTGCCGCAGTCGCGTATGCGCTCTGGAAGTTGCAGGATCGCGGCCGAATGTTTGTATCGCCGGGCGAAGCGCTCTACGAGGGCATGGTCATCGGCATCCACTCGCGTGACAACGACCTTGTGGTCAATCCCATCAAGGGAAAGCAGCTCACCAACGTGCGTTCTTCCGGCACCGATGAGGCTGTGCGCCTTGTGCCGCCGATCGAACTGACGCTGGAAAAAGCGGTGGAATTCATTGCCGACGATGAACTGGTGGAAATCACTCCAAAGTGCATCCGGATCCGCAAGCGCCACTTGACCGAAAACGAGCGCAAACGCGCATCGCGCGGGGGGATCGACTCCGCGACGGTGAATGCCTGATGCCCTGCCGGGGTGCAAGACCCCGGCATAAGCCTTTGACTTGCTTCAAAAAAGCCTGAAGGCATCTTTATCTCTGGAAACCCACCTGCTATAATCATCGCGTTGATTGCAGGTTGAGCAAGGGGAGACGCGCCGTTCGCTGGTTGGAGTCCAAGGCTCCAAGCAATATTCAAACCTGCAACAGGCGCCTATTTTTGTCGCGAATTAACCCGACGTTCATTGGAGGGCATCCAGGCCCTTCTGCCCCCTCCCGGGGATCGATTCAGGGTCTGCGCGCGATATCAGCTTATCGGAAGGAAAGAAGATGAAGCTTTGCCGTTGGGGTCGCAATGGTTTCGAAAAGGCCGGCATGATCGACGCGCAGGGGCAGTTGCGCGACCTGTCCTCGATTGTCGTCAACATAGACCAGGAAACCATATCGCCCAAGGGATTGGCCCGGTTGCGCAAGATTCGCGCGGAATCCCTGCCGCTGGTGCGCACCAACCCGCGATTTGGCGTGCCTTACACGGGCATCAGCAAATTTGTCGCCATCGGCCTGAATTACATCGACCATGCCCGTGAAACCGGCGCGCAGATTCCCTCGGAGCCGATCATTTTCATGAAGGCAACCACCAGCATCAGCGGGCCGAACGACGATATCGATACCCCAAAGAATTCGACACGGCTGGATTACGAAGCTGAGTTGGGTGTGGTCATCGGAAGCAAGGCGCGATACGTGTCCGAGGAAAAGGCCCTGGAATACGTCGCTGGCTATACCCTGGTCAACGACGTCTCCGAGCGTGCCTTCCAGATGCAGTCCTCGCAATGGGACAAGGGCAAGGGCTGTGACAGCTTTGGACCCATCGGCCCCTGGCTTGTAACCACCGACGAAATATCCAACCCGCAGGTGCTGGACATCTGGCTGGACGTCAATACGGACCGCCGCCAGTCTTCCAATACCAGGAACATGATTTTTTCCTGCGCGAAACTCGTTTCCTATTGCAGCAACTACATGACCCTGCTGCCCGGGGATATCATCACCACGGGCACGCCTTCCGGTGTTGCTCTTGGGATCAAGGACAGAAATGCTTATCTGCAACCTGGCGATATCGTCACCCTGGGCATAAAGGGGCTGGGCGAGCAGCGCCAGAAAGTGGTTTCCTTCAAGGCCTGACACGGACTGTCTTGATTTCCGGAAAATCGCTGCGGTGCATGCCCGCGGCGCAGAAGACAGAGGGGGCGCGATGAGCGCTCCCTTTTTGCATTCTGGAGCGGCAATATGAAGGTCCTAGTCCTCGGCGCCGGGGTGATTGGCACCACCACTGCCTGGTATCTGGCGTGCGCGGGCCATGAGGTGCTGGTTGTGGATCGCCAGCCTGAGCCGGCGCTCGAGACCAGTTATGCCAATGGCGGACAGATTTCAGTCAGCCATGCGCAACCCTGGGCCAATCCCGGCGCGCCTTTGAAAATTCTCAAGTGGCTGGGGCGGGAGGATGCGCCTCTTCTGTTCCGCCCGACCGCTGACGCGGCGCAGTGGCTGTGGGGCATGCGATTCCTGCTGGAATGCCTTCCCGGCCGTACCCGGCGAAATACCGTAAATGCGCTGTCCCTTGCGCGCTACAGCGCGCAGTTGCTCGCGCAGTTGCGAGCGCAGACCGGCATGCGCTATGACGAGCAGACATTGGGCATTCTTCAATTGTTTTTTACGGCGAAGGATTTCGATCAGGCCTGCATGCCGCTGGCACTGCTGAGGAAGGCCGGACTTGAACTTCGGCAGTTGAGTGCGGCGCAGTGCGTCGACACCGAACCGGCGCTCTCGGGTGCCGGCGTTCCGATTGTTGGCGGGATCCATGCTCCCGGCGATGAATCCGGGGATGCGCATCTTTTCACCCTGCGGTTGTCAGAACGGGCCCGCGCCGCCGGGGTCCGGTTTCGATTCAACGTCAATGTTCGTGCAATTGAGGTTTGCGCAGGCCGTGTCGAGCGCGTCATCATCGACGACGAGACGGGCATTGACGAATCACTGCGGGCAGACGCAACCGTGGTTGCCCTGGGCAGCTACAGTCCGATGTTGCTGCGACCGCTCGGAATTGCAATCCCGGTCTATCCGGTCAAGGGCTATTCCTTGACACTGGCGCTGACTGACTCGGATGTTGCGCCGCGCCTTAGCCTCAGTGATGATTCTCGCAAGCTGGTGTTCTCCCGACTGGGAGACCGTCTGCGTGTTGCAGGGACCGCCGAGCTGAACGGTTACGATACCTCGCTCAACGATGCCCGTTGCGATGCCCTGTTACGCCGTACGCGTCAATTGTTTCCCGGTATCACCGGCAATGAAGATCCGCACTATTGGACGGGCCTGCGCCCGGCCACGCCATCGAATCAGCCGCTGATCGGGGCAACGCGTTTTCCCAATCTGTTTCTCAATACCGGACATGGCACGCTGGGCTGGACCATGGCTTGCGGATCGGGCAAGGTGATTGCCGACGTCGTCAGCGGACGCGAACCGGAGGTGCCGGTGGCGCTTACCTCGGCGTAGTCTACCGGGCACCGAGTTCCGAAATGGCGCTGTCAATCAGCCGGCGCGAAATGGAAATCTTCCCCGGCAGGTTGGGCAATGCATCGATGCTGAACCATTGCGCGTCGGCAATCTCCACCCCGTCGACTTGAATATCGCCACCGGCATAATCGGCGTGAAAGGCGATCATCATCGAGTGTGGGAAAGGCCAGGGTTGGCTGGCAAAGTACCGCAGATTTTTCACTTGCAACGACACTTCCTCCATGACCTCCCGCGCCACGCACTGCTCCAGGGTTTCTCCTGCTTCGACAAATCCGGCCAGCGCGCTATAGGTCGACAGCGGAAAACGAGGTGAACGGGCGAGAAGTATGGATCGTTCACGTCGTACCAGGCACATCACCACCGGTGCGATGCGCGGGTAATAAGTGATGCCGCAGGCCGGGCATTCGCGCGAGCGCTCGGTTGATTTGACGACCGTGGGTGTGGCGCAGGCTCCGCAAAAGCGATGGCTGCGATCCCAGTCGACGATTTGCACGGCGCGCCCGGCAAGCGCTAGCGTGGTGTCGTCGAACTGGCCAAACAGCGTGCGCAACCCCTGAAACGCCCAGCCCTGCGGCGGCGCGGCTTCCGCATGGACCTCTGCGGCATACACGTGCTGCTCGCCAAGCAATCCAAGATACTGCACCTGGGCGACGTCAAGCCCCATTGAGGAGGGATGCGCCGTCCGCGGCAATACCGGGGGTTCCGGTGAAACGGGGACCAGGATATCGGTGCGGCGAAAAACAAACCACAACGCGTTTTCCGGCGCCTGGACCGGCGGCGCGAAACCGGGCGCGTAATCGTCCGGCTGGGCAAAGGGCATGCGCATGGGGTTCCCTTTTTCCGGTTACTTGCGCAGACGGCGGATCAGGCTGGAGGTGTCCCAGCGTCCGCCGCCCATCTTCGAGACCTCATCGTAAAACCCTGCGACCGTCTGCGTGACCGGCAGCGGCGCACCGATCTGCCGGCCGGTTTCCTCGCAGATGCGCAGATCCTTTCTCATCCAGTCCACCGCAAAGCCGAAGTCGAATTTGTCCTCGACCATGGTTTTGCCGCGATTCTCCATCTGCCACGATTGCGCGGCGCCCTTGGATATCACCTCCAGCACCTTCGTCGCATCAAGCCCCGCTTTCTGTGCGAAAAGTATTCCCTCGGACAGGCCCTGAACCAGGCCGGCGATGCAGATCTGATTGACCATTTTGGTCAGCTGCCCGCTGCCTGCCGGGCCCATGAGTGTGACTGCGCGCCCGTAGTGGGCCATCACCGGCTTGCCGCGCTCAAAGGCGCCAGCGTCGCCGCCAACCATCACGGTGAGTGCACCGTTTTCCGCGCCCGCCTGCCCGCCGGATACGGGCGCGTCAAGAAACTGAAGGCCGCGCTTTGCCGCCTCGCCGGCGAGCTCCTGGGCAAGGTTCGCGGAGGCTGTGGTGTGGTCCACGAAAAGGCAGCCCTTCGCCATGGCTGCAAACGCGCCATTGACGCCCAAAGCCACTTCTCGCACATCGGGGTCATCGCCCACGCAGCAGAAAACCATTTCGGCACCCGCCGCGGCCCGGGCGGGGGAGTCGGCCGCGGCAACCTTGCCGCCCTTGCCCTGATGGGCGGTAACCCAGGCAGCCGCTTTTGCAGGCGTGCGGTTGTAGACCACCACATCGTGGCCGCCCTTGATGGCCAGATGGCCTGCCATGGGATAGCCCATCACACCGAGTCCAAGAAATGCAAGTTTCATAAATCCCCCGAGAATGCGCGTGCCCCGGAGCGGGGCCAATCTCATGCCAGTGGCAAATCCAAATGGCAAAGTACGCAAGTTTCCACGATAATTGCGCACTTTTCCAGCCGGCGATTCGCCGATTTCGCCGCCGCGGTCCCCCAGTCGCGCATTCATTGACAATAGAAATGAGCCCCGTGCAAGCCACCTCTTCGTCAACAACGGTCCCGACGCGGGATCTTGCCAATGCCATTCGCGCACTTGCCATGGACGCTGTGCAGAAAGCGAATTCCGGCCATCCCGGCATGCCCATGGGCATGGCCGAAGTGGCGGTTGCATTGTGGACCCGCCACCTGCGCCACAACCCGCATAATTCGTTCTGGTCGAATCGCGACCGGTTTGTGGTTTCGAACGGCCACGGCTCCATGCTGCTCTACGCACTGCTGAATCTCACCGGCTACGATCTTCCGATGACGGAGCTGGAGCGCTTTCGGCAACTCCATTCGAAGACGCCCGGGCATCCCGAATACGGTTGTGCGCCGGGAGCGGAGACCACCATCGGTCCGCTGGGGCAGGGTATGGCCAACGCGGTGGGCATGGCCATTGCGGAAAAGGTGCTAGCCGCCGAATTCAACCGTCCGGGGCTGGACATCGTTGATCACCACACCTATGTATTCATGGGTGACGGCTGCATGATGGAGGGGGTCTCGCATGAGGCCTGCGCCCTTGCCGGCACCCTGAAGCTGGGCAAGCTGATTGCCCTTTATGACGACAACTCCATTTCCATCGATTCGGAAAAATCAAACATCCGCAACTGGTACACCGATGATGTGCCGAAGCGTTTCGAGGCCTATGGCTGGCAGGTAATCAAGGCGGTGGATGGTCATGACGTGGAAGCCGTCGATGCCGCCATCCGCAAAGCCAAACGCGAAAAAAGCCGGCCCACGCTGATTTGCTGCAAGACCGTGATCGGCAAGGGAGCCCCGACCAAGGCCAATACCGGCGCTGCGCATGGCTCGCCGCTGGGCGACAAGGAAATCGAGGCGACGCGCGCGGCTATCGGCTGGCCGCACCCGCCTTTCGTCATCCCCGATGAGGTGCGCGCGGGTTGGGATGCACGCGAAGCCGGGACAGCCTCCGAAAAGAAATGGACGAAGGTGTTCCGGCGTTACGAGCGCGAATATGCCATCGAGGCGCGCGAATTTCTTCGCAGAACCGCCGGCGATCTGCCTTCGAACTGGCAGTCGCATTGCGATACGGTGCTTGCCCAGACGGTTGCCAAGGCCGAGACCATCGCAACCCGCAAAGCATCGCAAAACGCCATTGAAATGTTGGCACCCGCTTTGCCAGAAATGCTTGGTGGCTCCGCGGATCTGGCAAGCAGCAATCTCACCCTGTGGTCGGGATCGAAGCCGGTCGGCGCTGACAATGGCGGCAATTATCTTTACTACGGCGTTCGCGAATTCGGTATGTGCGCCGTGATGAATGGCCTGGCGTTGCATCGTGGT
>CAIUKQ010000169.1 GCA_903899705.1 uncultured beta proteobacterium | reverse complement strand
TATAAGCATCCCTCCGCGCCCCTGTGGTGGAATTGGTAGACGCGCCGGATTCAAAATCCGGTGCCGCGAGGCGTGTCGGTTCGAGTCCGACCGGGGGCACCATTTCCTTTGAGGTTCAATGTCTAGCGGTGAGGAAGCGAAGCCTGAAGACACTGTCGAGCCCGGTGTATCGACGGTGACTCATCGCATCCTCGAAAGATTTTTCAAAGAACTTCGCGCCGTCGATGGCTATCACGAGATCGCAGATCGACTGCACAAGACGGTGATAGAAGAAGGCAGTTACGCCGAAGCGAACCTTCGCAAGGCTATCTTCGGTGATGAGGGTGCATGATCCGCATCACCAAGATTGAGATTATCGAGTTCCGAGGCATCCGCAAACTCATTCTCGATCTTGGTGGCAACAACTTTGCCGTCTGCGGTCCCAATGGGACGGGCAAGAGCGGCGTCGTCGATGCGCTCGAGTTTGGGCTCACAGGAAACATCTCGCGACTAGCTGGTGCCGGGACGGGCACACTCTCAGTTAAGCAACATGGCCCCCACGTTGATAGCGCCAACGCGCCTGATAAGGCCTTGGTCACGCTACATATTGATCTGCCCCATTTAAAAAAGAGCGCGAAGATCACGCGTACTGTGGCGAACGCGCGCACGTTACAAATTGAACCGGACGAGACTGACATAAGGGCCGTGCTCGACGAAGTTGCGCTTCATCCAGAATTTGCACTCTCACGCCGCCAGCTCATCAAGTACATCCTGTCGGAGCCGACAAAGCGGTCTACCGAAGTACAAGAGCTTCTTCGGCTCGAAGAGATCGGCAAACTGCGAACGGTCCTCACCCGCATTTCGAACGACGCGGCCAAAACGGTAAAGCCAGCGGAACAGCGGCTGACCAATTCGAGAGCCGACCTCCTCAGAATTCTCGACATTACCGGCCTGACGCCGGAGCTGTTGCTCGCGGGCGTCAATATCAGGCGGCGTGTCCTGGGTTTGCCGGAACTGACGGCTTTCGAAGCCACCACGTCGATCAAAGATGGCCTTACGTCGCGAGCTCGCGATGAACGATCAACACGGGTCAGCAAGACGCACGCCCAAGCAGACCTGACCACATTGTCGGATTCACTTAGCGCGCTCAACGATAAGGCTTTTCTAGAGCAATGCAGATCGGTGGCTGATCAGTGCGCCGAGTTGGCGAATGATAGCGCCGTGCTGCAAGGAGTTACACGTTCGGAGCTTCTCCAGAGGGCCTTGGAACAGTTTGACGGTGAGCACTGCCCGGTCTGCGACACCGAATGGGAAGAGCAAGTGTTTCGGGCGCATTTGGCTAAAAGGCTGACGCACTTTGAGGGTGCGAAGGCAAAGCGCGACATTGCTGAAAGGGCATTGTTACCAGTCTCTAACGCATTCGCATTGGCCCAATCCGCACTTATCAATGTTGCGAAGATTGGCCCGCTTCTTGACCCGCCAATTGATGTCTCTGCGATACAAAACCACGCGTCTGCGCTATCGGACGCTGTGAGCCAGTTCGGTAAACTTTTACCCCTGGATAAGACTGAAGCAATCCTCCGCGAACAGCCGAACGCAAGCGGGGTAGCTGAGGTTATCTCTGAATTGGCCAAGGCCATAGCGGCAATTCCCGAACCGACTGAGCAGGACGCGGCTCTCGAATACCTCTTCGTTGGACAGGAAAAGCTCGAAGCTTACCGCACTGACGCTCGGAACCTCCGTACCACCAAGGACAAATCGAAGACTGCAAAGGATGTGCTCGACAAGTATGAGGCTGTAACGACCAAGGCGCTTGACGAAATTTACAAGGCTGTCGAGAGCCACTTTCAAGAACTCTACCGCGCGTTAAATCGCGATGACGAGGGTGGATTTACGGCGTCTCTGACGCCTTCACTTGGAAAACTAGGATTTGATGTCGATTTCTATGGGCGCGGAAAGTTTCCGCCGGGTGCGTATCACAGCGAGGGTCATCAGGACGCGATGGGGCTTTGCCTGTATCTCGCCCTGATGAAGTATCTTTTAGGAGACAGCTTTACCTTTGCCGTGCTGGACGATGTCCTAATGTCTGTGGACGCTGGGCATAGGCGCGAGGTCTGTACGATGCTGAGCACTGTGTTCCCGGGAACTCAATTTGTCCTCACAACGCATGATCGCGTCTGGCTGGAACACATGAAGAGCCAGGGGCTTGTAAAGTCGGCTGGGTACGCGCACTTCCGAAAGTGGACGGTCGATACCGGTCCGATGAATTGGGATGACAACGACATATGGAAGGAGATCACGGATTGCCTCAATCGAAACGAGGTGTCCGCAGCTGCCGCTGCTCTCAGAAATTATCTTGAGTACGCAGCGGCGGAGGCCGCGCATCGACTGCGCGCCCGTGTCGAATATCGAGCCGATGGCCATCATGGCCTAAATGACCTGATAGTACCCGCAATTGCGGAATATGCAGGCACTCTGAAGAAGGCAAAGAACGCAGCGAATTCTTGGAACAAGCAAGAAGAGGTGGCAGCAATTGAGAAGATCGAGACGGACTTTGCCACAGTGCGTGCGGCATCTTTTGCAGATCAATGGGAACTTAACGCGAGTACTCATTACAATGAGTGGGCGCGACTAGACCGAAAGGATTTGGAGCCGCTAGTCGATGCGTTCCACAAACTTTTGGATGCGATGAGATGCCCGAAATGTGCCAGCGGTCATTACGTTACACCGGCCTTCGGTAAGGCCGAAGCACTAAGGTGCCGCTGCGGCGATCTTAACCTCAGTCTTGTGCAAAAATAGCGATAAGTTTGCGCAATTACGCCAGCGTTCCGAATAGACCTTCTAGCCCGAACGTGACCGACAAGGTTCAACATCATTCCTGACTGCCTAGCCGCCTCACGGCGGACGCCGAACGGAGCGTAGCAGCTTGGCCAGGGCGGCGAATAGCGCCGCCAGTGCATAGAGCAATGAACTGAGATCGGAGATCGTCATAGCGCCTCCGGCCTAGCGGGATCGACCATGCCGCTGCGCCAATGCGCGACGGATGCGCTCCTGATTGACGAAGCTTTTATCGCGCTGCTCGTCCGATTTTCGGCCCGTCCACAACTCGGCTTCGATGGCGCAGTAGAGCGTCACAAGTTCCGGGATGGTGCAGGTTGCCAGTTCGATGGTTGTTAGTGGTTCCATAAAGTCCTCCTTGGTTTCAGCCGCGACCATCGCGGCCTTGCGCAGGAGGTTGAGCGCGTTGGAGGTGGCCGCATCGCCTTCGACCGCAACGTCAGAGAAGGAGCGCGTGAGCGTTTGCTGCCCTAACCGACAATGCCGCTATCACGGAGCCAGGCCGCCAGATGGCGCGGCTTGAAAAGCACGAGGACGCCAGACCCACGCTGGCGTCGAACACCGACCAAACCGCCGGAGGCTACTTGGTGTAAAGCCTACTGCCGCTCGTCGCAGCCATGGTGTTGCGATGGGCAAGAATGGCGTCGAGCGAACTACGGTTGAAGCCGTCCATCAGGCGTTTGTGAAATTCCGAAGCGATGTCGTACTGACCGGCGGCGATGAGTTGAGTGATCGCCTCGAAGGTTTTCGCCTTCAACGACTCGTCTCGCTCGAAGTCCGACTGCATCGCCTTTTCGACCTCGGCAAAGGCGGCTTCCATATTCGCCTTGGCCAGCTTGTAGTGACTGTCGATCACCGTCAGATCGCGCTGTTCCGTCTGGATCAGCTTCCCCAGCTCCATGGCACTGCCGATCAGCCCGGCATAGACCGTGAAATGATCCAGCCCCGCTGGCAGCACCACGCCTTCCAGCGCCTTGTTGCCACGGTCACGGGCGGATTGCAGGAGTTCGGCAGCGGGGCGTTCAAACGGGTTCATCAGTTTCCAGCCTTCATTTCGAGGAGATAGTGGGCTTCGCGCACGGCGCAGGCGAGATGGAATGCTTCGGCCTTGGCGTTGCCGCGACCCTCTTGGGCTTCCGCCGCGCTCAATTCTGACACGCCGTCGCGCAGGCGATTGAAAAGCGCCGTCAGCCCATCAAACTGCGGGACAAGTCGCAGGCGCAATTCGGATTCGATCAGAATGATGTCACCGCGTACGGCTTCCGCCTGACCGATGAGCTGACCTTCCAGCTCCTTGAGCTGGCGCAGTAGCTTGCTGTGATTGACGCCCATCATAATGAGCGACAGCACCGCCGCACCGATGGCAACCTGCCAAGGCACATTGCCCGTAATGGCTTTGGTCGCCATCATCGCATTGCCGCGATTATAGTTGAGCGTTTGGGTGAAGGTCTTGGGCGCAAGCCGTGCAGCAGTCATCGCGCCTTCGAGTGTCCCGCTTCGCTCCACGACAATCGATGCCTCATCAATCGTATAGGCCGCCAGCTCCGTTTCCGCCGCCGTCACCGATTGCCGGAGGCCACCACGCGCAACGTCCACGTTGTCCTTTGCCGCGTTGAATATCCCGATAGCGCGATCCCAGGCCGCACGGGTCAGCTTGTCGCCCTCTTGCAGCAGGTGTTCGAGATAGCGGGTGTTAGACTCTTTCCATGCCTTGATGAGTTCGGGCCGCCCGGTGTCGAAAGTGCTGAGCGTCGCCAGACCATCAAAATCGGCCCGCATCCGCGCCTGCATGTCGGCGAGCTGCTCGCTGGTCACCGTGGGGATGGGGGGAATTTCGACGGTCGCTGTTACGCCCCTCCCAGCCGATGCGGGATAGTCTCGCACCAGGCCGAGCACCGCATTCTGCATCCATTCGGACAGGTGCGTTTCACCGACCCGCCGCTGAATCCGGTAAAGCTGGATACCATAGGCGACGGTGAAGCCCGCGCCGAGGATGATCGTCACCAGCGTGGCCATCGCCAGGGCCTGATAGACGAGGAGCAGAAGCTCCTCTTTCATAAGCTGCCAGATCGTCGAGCGGTTCGCGTACCACCACGACCCGCCATCGACCTCAATCCGCGCCAGACGGCGGGACACCGACCAGACGTTGAAGCTGAGGAAGGCGACGCCAACGAAGCCGATGGGATAGGCGAAGGAACAGATGAACAGCACCCAAACGGGGAGCCCTAGAAAGAATGCCGCCGTCCCGAAATTCTTTCCCGGCTGATCGACCAGCCGGACGGTTGCGAACGCTGCGCCCTCCGGCGTTTTGGCAAGGAAGTAGCCATTGACCGCTGCGCTCGCGCTCATCGCATCAGCGATCCAGTCCGGGCGCATCGCGCCCAGGCTCAACGGCGCTGCGATCATCGGGGGCGGGTTTGGTAGCCCAGGCTTCTTCAAAGCTCTGGCGTGGCGGCTCCCAGATGGAGCCTTCGGGTTTCGCAGGGGGACGGATTTCTGGGGCGGTGATTTCTGGCATCGCCGACGGATAGGCGTCGGTCACTTGCCGCCCGAACCAGCCCTCTTCGACAACCTTGTGGCGCACATCATTGATCGCATCGCCAATGCCAGAAAGGATAGAAGCGAACAGGCCCACGCAGATTTATCCGTAATCTGAGAGTTTCCAGGTCAGCGCATCCGAAAAGGCGAAACGCCAAGTACAGATCACGCTTTGTTATCATTATCGCGATAACACTACCTTTGGATTAAGACGCGCAGAGCAACGATGGCCGATTACATCGCCAACTTGGACGCACCCTTGTTGCGTCTCTCCCATAAGGATGTGTTCACCCTGCGGGATGCCTGCCAGGGCGTGCATGTGTTTGGCGGCATCGGTTCGGGCAAAACTTCAGGGTCCGGCAAGGCTTTGGCCTCAGCCTACCTTCGCGCCGGATTCGGCGGCTTGGTGCTGTGTGCCAAACCCGACGATGTGGAATTGTGGCTTCGCTACGCCGCTGAAAACGGCAGGCTCAACTCCACGCTCCTCTTCGGCCAGCGTGGCGGCGGCTTCAACTTCATATCCTACGAGCTGGCGCGCCAGGGCGAAGGCGGCGTCGGCAGCGTCATTGAATGCCTCATGCGCATCCTCGACGCGGCTCGCATGACCAACCCTAACGCCGGTCGCGGTGGCGAAGCCTTCTGGGAAGACGCGACGCGCCAGGTTCTGCGCAACTGTGTGCCGGTCATCTACGCCGCGAAGGGCGAGGTCCGCATCCCAGACATCATACGCTTTGTGCAGAGCGCGCCGACCAGCCTCGACCAGCTCAAGACCGAGGAATGGCAGCAGAACTCCTTCATGTTCGCGGCGCTCTCCAAAGCGCGCCGCGACCCCGTGCATCCGATGCGCGATGACGAGTTCGAGAAGGCCGCAAGCTACTGGCGCGATGAGTTCGCGCAGCTCGACCACAAGACCCGCTCCAATATCGCGATCTCGCTGTCCACGGCGCTCGACCGTTTCAATCGCGGTCGGCTTCACGAGGCGTTTTGCACCAACACGACGTTGGTCCCCGAGATGTGCTTCCACGGGACGATCATCATCATGGACATGTCCGCCCTCACCTGGAACGAGGACGGCATCATCGCCCAGCAGCTTTTCAAATTCATGTGGCAGCGCGCGGTTCTGGCGCGCAATTCGCTCGACCCGCAGCACCGCGAACGGCCCGTGTTCCTCTGGGCCGATGAGAGCCAGTATTTCGTGAACGCATTCGACACCGATTTCCAATCGACGTGCCGTTCAGCGCGCGCCTGCACGGTGTTCCTCACGCAGTCGCTGCCGACCTATTACGCCAAGATGGGCGGAGACAACGCCAAGCATAAGGCGGACATGCTTCTCGCCAACTTCGTGACGAAGGTGTTCCACAACAACGCCGACCCGGAGACGAACCGCTGGGCGGCAGACACCATTGGCCGCACGATTCAGCGGCGCGCCAATGAGAGCGAGAGCGAAGCCTCCAGCTACTCACGCGGCATGAACACCGGCGAGAACCGAAGCTGGGGCACCAACACCTCCTCCGGCACGTCTTACGGCGGTAACGGCAGTGGCTCGCATTCCTCCAGCTCGGGATCAAATCGGGGCGGCGGTGACAGTTGGGGGCGCAATCGCGGTGCAAGCACCAGCGAGACGCGCTCGGGCGGCTACTCCGAAACGATGGACTATGAAATCGAGCCCGGTGACTTCGGGCGCGTACTAAAAACGGGCGGCCCAGCCAACCAGAACCAGGTGACCGGGATCTGGTTTCAGGCGGGCAAGACGTTCAACGACAGCGCCCGCAATTACCTGCATGTGAGGCTTCGCCAATGAACCCTCCGAGCGCCCTCGACCGCCTGATCGGCAATCCGCTCAGCGCGCTGCTCATCCTTCTCGCAACGCTCGCCGTTTGTTTCGCAGCCCTTGGCGGCGCGGCGACGCCCATTGCGGCGTTTCTGATGGTCGGCATTTGTGGCTGGTCATGGAAGGCCAATAAGCGGCTTGAAGCTTATCGCCTGTGGAAGCTCGAATGGGACGTGATGTCCGGCGAGCCAGCGCCCGCGAAGCGGGCGAAGAAAGTGAAAACGCCGAAACAGAAAACTGGTCGCGCCACGGAAGAGCGCGACATGGTGTCGGTGCTTGTCGCACTTCCTGCGAAGAGCCCGACGATCATGGACGCCTATAACGCTCTGCCACGCTATTGCGAGCGGGCGATAC
This sequence comes from uncultured beta proteobacterium, assembly GCA_903899705.1. Lineage (GTDB taxonomy): Bacteria > Pseudomonadota > Gammaproteobacteria > Burkholderiales > SG8-39 > 2-02-FULL-62-17. The sequence goes on along the minus strand of CAIUKQ010000169.1, from coordinate 1,228 downwards.
GCGGTGGCCTACAACAAATCTAGCTCACTCAGAGGGTATTTCTAAAAAATAGGTAGCAGTCACGATTGCTATTGGAAAATAGATAAGTGCCTCCAGCATCTCCAGGTGGGGCTATCCCTGCAACGCTTGTGCAGTTCGTGTTGGTTCCATTGCTTTTATCGGGAACAATAAAACCAGTCATCGGGTTTCCATCATCAAGCTTATTATCAATGTTCCACGCTTCTTCAGGCTTCAAGGCGTATGAGTCTGTTACTCCATTACTCCCTGTTACAGCATTAAGACGAAGGTAATTGCCGTAATCACCGGCCACATAACGAGTTGTTCCAGTCGTGACCATGTAACCCGCAACCCAATTCCCCCTTGGTAACTTGCTCTTGGGGTTACTGCCTCCCTGACCTGAAAAATTTCCTTCAATTAGTCCCGCATTGGCAAGGTGCTGCCAAAACCGCAAGGCCTCGGACACCGCAGCAGCCGTTACTTGGCCATCTCCATTACCATTACAAGTTGTCTGATCCGTAGAGACCACTGCGCTGCAGGCTGCATCGCTGCCAGTTCCACCAGCGCTACCCCAAAAACTGGTGGCGTTCGTAATATCGCCAGCATAGGCGAAGTATTTGTCACGAAAAGTATGGCTAGCAGCACTGTAACGCTCAAACTCGGAGCTGACAGCGCGAACTTCAGCAGCGCGGATAAGAGACTGACCTGCCAGAACGCCTCCTGTGAGAAGTCCAAGTATGACAAGTACGATTGAAAGCTCTACAAGACTGAATGCGCTGCGTGAAATAAATCCTCCATCCCGATGGGATGAATACTAATAATCTTCAATAGAAATTGCCATAGAAAAATAACTACTAGCGACTACGTCTTCAGCCGAAACATCTCCGGCCTCATGATCTCAATCCGCTCGATGACCGGCTCATCGGATGGTGGTTCTGGCCACACACGCGGATTGTGTTGTTGCATGAAGGTGACCATGCGGCGGGCCAGCTTCTTACGCAGATCGGTCAGGCGCTTGCCTTCGATCACCACGATGCTGTCCGGTAGGAAAAGCCGCAATTCGTGGTCGCCCACGTAGCCGACCTGCATCAGGAAGCGGTACTGAAACTCGATCCCCTGGATGGTTTCGGTCCCCGGCATCCACCAGCGCACGTCGCAGGCTTCGCCAATGGTGCCGGTGGGTAGGAAGCCATAGGCCTTGTAAGGCCCGCTTCCCACCACGCTTTCGGCC
>CAIUKQ010000168.1 GCA_903899705.1 uncultured beta proteobacterium | reverse complement strand
CGTAACGGATCACGATCTTCATTTGGCAGTTTCGATGCGTTCCTTCCGCGCCGAAAAAGTATCAGCTTTCGTCAAGGCTATTCTTGATCGGGAGATCGAGGAGGCAAGAGACTTATTTAAGACGATAACTAAACGTTACCCAATTGTAATTACTCGCAATTTGAATGCTGCCAAACGGTGGATCCGCGAGCACGCTCGTGGCAATGAGCGCTTTGGTTTGGTGGCTTCATCGGGGGCGCAACGTCTTAAACCATTTGCAATTGATATACGCGTCGACATCGATCCAGTTCATTGGTTTCTTAATGACGCAAACGATACGAGGTCTAGCTACTACTTGGAGGACGCCGCCACTGAGTTTCAGGTGCAGGGGCTTGAACTTGATTGGGTTTGTATGACCTGGGATGCGGATCTTCGCTTTGAGGAAAATAATTGGGTTTGCCGTTCGTTCGTTGGAAGCAAGTGGACGAAGGTGGAAAAGCCTGACAAGAAGCAGTACTTGCTGAATGCATATCGTGTTTTACTAACTCGTGCGCGGCAAGGGATGGTGATTTTTGTGCCAGAAGGAAATGGGGCAGACTTGACGCGCGCCCCTGCCTTTTATGATTCTACGTATAGCTATCTCGCTAGGATCGGAATTCCCGTGATTGATGCCTAAAATCAGCTAATTCGGCAACAATCGCCTAACCCTCCACTCCAACGCCTCCTTCCTCGGCCACAAGCCTTTTTCCTTCGGCAGCATCAACGTCTTCCCCTCCAACGCAAGCAGCGGTTGGTTGTCCGCCACGCGTTCGTCCAGCGCTTTCGATACGTGCCATGCGTAGTCGGGGCCGGGGGCGATGATGTGGGCGTCCAGTGCCCAGTGGAAGGTGGGTGCGAGGGCGATGCCGTTGCGCGGGTCGTCGTCGTGGGTTTCGGCGAAGGGGATGAGGTGCGCGGCCTCCACCATGACGCGACTGTCGGGCAGGATGATGCGCCAGCCCGAGGCGGCGCAGCGGTAGTCGTAGTTCTCGCTGACGATGCGGCGGAAGGCGGCTTTGCGCGCGGGTTCCGCGGGTGGTTCCCCTTTGATCGCATATTGGTCGGCGGCGCTGTCGCGAAGCTGGGTCTGGTAGCGGTCGATGCCGCGCTCTTCATCGATCACCGGTTGCAGGGCTTTGCGACGGCTGCCGAACCAGGCGACCAGCAATTCTTCGCGCAGGGCGGTTCGGGAGGGTTCGGCGAGGATCAGGGCGTGCAGTTCGGGGTCCAGGGACACCCATGCGATGTTGTCGGTGATCGCGGCAACCGAGCGCGCCGTCGCCATGGCCTCGACCACGGCCTCGCGGCCGGGCAGGGGCTGGAGGTGCCAGAAGCCTTCGCTTTTCAGGTGGAAAAACGGGTAGTACGGGTTGGGGTGGTCGGATTCATCGCGCACGGCCCCAAAGAAATTCATGTAGCGCTCGATGAGAGCGGGTTCGAAGCGGATTTTGTTTTGCGCGAGGTCGCCTGCTTCTGCGAGGCCGAGCACCGCGAGCAGCATGCACGGCTTGTGTGGGCTGGCGCCGCCGGCGCGGTTGACGTGCAGGTTTCGGAAGGCTTTGAGGTATTGGTCGAGGTTTTCAGCCATGGTATTCGTGGTTGCCTGTTTCTCTCCCGCATTCGAAATTGCAGCACGGTATGCGCGTAAGCTTACCTTCCGGCCCTGTTCGCCGCCCAGGAGATTTCCAATGAGTCAAGAAGCTGCTCCGTACTGGTTGGGCAATATCAGGGGCCTGCCGGGTGCGTGCAGGCCTCCGCGCACTCTGCCTCGAGCGGATTCCGAAGGGGGCGCGGAACCCAAGGACGAGCGGCCACTGGCCCGGGTGATTCAGTTGCGTCGGCCAAAGAAGGATGGCGCTGAATCCTGAGGCACTTGAAGTCCATTTCAACGGCTGCATCTTCGGGGTGTCGGCCCGGCGCTTCTTCGAACATTTGACGCTGGGCCAGGTCAATCCGTTTGCCCGGATGGCGGCGTCGGTGCGTTCGTTGCGCGATGTGGCGGAGGTGGTCGATCTGGTGCGGTTCGAGCATGGGTGGACGTTTTCCCTGACGGGGTTGACGCTGGCCTCGCTCGAGCGCAAAGGTCCCGCCGACCCGGTGCTCGAGGGAAAGATCAGGGCTGTGCGGCGCGGTGCGGCGCAGCCGGATGTGCGGGCCCTGCTGGGTGAGGTAATGGCCGCGGCGATGCGCCATGCGGCGCGGCGTGCGGCCCGCAATGCACCGGCGCGTTTTCTTGCCGCGGCCGGGGTCGATGACCGTTTCGGTGTGCCCGGGCTCCACAGCCGGCTGGCCCTTGCGCTGGCCGATCGCGCCGGCGACAAGGCGCCCGCGAAACAATGGCAGGGGACGCTCGACAATCTTTCCCGCAAGGGCCTGCGAAGCGAGGAACTGCAGCGTTCGGGTCTCGCGGCATTTCTGGATGCGCGTGCCGGTGACAACGCGTTGATTCCGGGCGGTGCGCTCTTGCAGGCGTTGGATTTTTCGGCACTCCGGATTTCGGTTATCGCCAACATCTCCGAGGCGCGCACGCAGCTGCGGTTCGAAGAGGTCCCTGAACGCGAACTGCCGAAGATCAGGGGCGAAAAACCACCGCAGGCGGGGCAGCAGCGCAAACTGCATCTGTTCGACCGCTCACTGGGCTACCGCATCGAGGAGGTCGGGCATCCGGCGCTCTGGGGGATGGACCGGCACTGGCAGGCGGTAACCTTCAATGGCAGCGTGTTGCGGCATCGTCACACGAGGCGCGCGATTTTCGAATCACGGGAGGAGGCGGTTGCGCGCGCCCAGGAGCACGCCCGCGAGGTGCTTCCCAAACTGCTGGCCTCGGAGCGATGGGTCGACTGGTCCTGGACGGGCGGGGCGGACTACCGCGAATGGCTGGTCACCCTGCCGTTTTATCCGGGAAGTTTCGTAGAGAATCATTTCGGGGTGCGCAACGTGCTCGTTCACGTGCGCTGTGATGTCCGCGAAGGCGTGGACGGCGAAAGGGTGCTCCTGCTCCACGAAGTGCAGAGTGACTGGATGCAGCTGATCCGCCGCAACATCCAGCGTTATGGCAAGGGGCTGATGTTTGACGCGCTGACGCCATTCCTGCAGGAGTGGCCGGCGCTCGCGCTCAAACTGATGCTGCTGCACGCGGCGCATCTCGGCGCGGATGCCGTGGGCTGGACCACCGGCGCGCAGCAGTCGCACCGTTATCACGGCGGCGGCAGCGAGGGCCTGCATGAACTCTACGATCGAACCCTGCCTCGTGAGGCGGCGCGCATGCTCAAACCGTTCGGACTGGAATGCAGGCGGCTCGAAGTGTACGTGCCGGACAACTTCGGCATTCGCCACACCGAAGCCGGCTACGAGGTTCGAACGGCCGGGGGCAAACTGCTGGGCGTTGCCGCCTCCTTCAGTGAAGCGCGGGCGCTGATGCCCGATGGCGCGCATGAGCGGCTCTACGGAGTGCATGGCGTGCGGATGGACGAAGGGGCGCGCGAGGCGATATCGAAGGCGGGGTTTGCGGCTTGGGGGTGAGGCTTGATGGTGTGGGGAAATCGGGTCGGTTTTTGTTGCTGCGGTTACGAAGCGAATGCTTGAGTTGGATAATGACGGTTGAGTGGACGTCGTTAAGTATCTGATTGTTATAATTATTATTGCGATTGCCTATCAGGCCGCTGACAAATTGCGAGAGATACCAATATGGAAGGCGATAAGTATCAGGCGTCTGGTTCGCAGTCCGAGTTTCAGCCGGGCTCGCGCGGCCGCGTTCTGCGGAATCTCCTCGGCATTACACGCTCGCGGGACATGAACGAGGCGGAATCGCAGGCATTGGAACTGGCGCAGGAAGCATCACTGGACCGGTTTTCGGCCGAGCATCGTTTCACCGCCCGGGATATCTGCGATCTGCACCGGTTGTGGTTGGGACCGATCTACGGCTGGGCAGGTGAATATCGCCGGGTGAACATGGGCAAAAACGGCTTCCAGTTCGCGCATGCGCCGCTCATTCCAAAACTCATGGTTGAACTCGAACGCGGGGCGTTGAGGAGTCATACCCCATGCATTCCCGCGGACGATGCGAACATCGCGCTCGCGCTGGCTGAAGTGCATGCCGAGCTGATCCTGATACATCCGTTTCGGGAGGGAAACGGAAGGCTCGCGCGCATTCTGGCGTTGCTGATGGGATTGCAGGCCGGGTTGGGGCCGCTGGATTTCAGACCGTTGGCGGGGCGCGGGAGGCGCCATTACATCGCCGGCATTCACAAGGCATTGGCCCGCGACTATGCGCCGCTTGCCTCCCTGTTTCTGAAGGCTATCGAGCTTTCGCGGCGGCGCGGCGCTTCCAGTACGCGATAAACGCTTCGGTATTGGCGGGGCGCGGGGTCTGGTTTCCATTGGCGAACGGCGCGTGGATTCCTTCTATCGCTGAGGAGGTGCGTGCCGAGACTCTCAGAGCGGCTTTTCGGGTGGCCGCTGATCGAAGATGGGGGTTGGAGTCTTTCAAAGTCATGGGCCTATGTTATCACCGACAACGCCGAATACTGGAACGCGCGGAATCTGCAATCCATGCTCGGTTACAGCCAATGGAGTCGGTTTGAGCAGGCTATCGAGTCTGCGTTAACGTCTTGCAGGCAAAAAGGAAACGACGAACCCAACCATTTTGCCGGCGCCGGCAAAATGGTTGGGTTGGTCGGGTGGGCGGTAGAATTGCATTGGTACGAAGCTCATGGGATCGGCAAGCGGGACCTCAAAATCAAGAGATACCTGGACGAAAAATGAAACGACCGACAAAGCCTTTTGCACTATGCGTCGACAACGCCGATTACAAGGCCTCGTTGATTCCCGGGAAGGTCTACAGGATTATTCCGGATGCACGTGCGGCCAAGGATGATCTGGTTCGCATCGTTGATGAAAGTGGCGAGGACTACCTGTACCACAAGGCCAAATTCCTCTTCGTGGGATTTCCTGCTTCGGTTACCAAGCGAATCCTGGAGCTTGAGCACACTGGCTGATATCCCGGTTAATTGGTGTCGTTAAAATAGTCCGTTTAATCAATTGGTTATGATTATTGCTCGCTAACCACCAAAACACGGATTGAAAGTGCTTCTGGACGCTGGAGGAACGCACCAAGTCAAGACGTCCCCGCGCAGCATTGCAATAATCCCCAACTGATCAATATCAACCCGCGCCACCCGCATGGCGCTAAGGTCCGCTGGTTCAGTCCAATCCGGGAGCAAATAAAAATGAAAATGGCCATTCTTGTCTGCAACACTTTCTTCGTCGAGCACCTCATGCGGGCGCTGAAGGAGTCGAACATTGATTACTTCACGCGCTGGGATGGCGCGAAGGGCAAGGGGCACGGGACGGAGCCGCATCTGGGCTCGGGCACTTATGCGAGCACGAATTCGGTGACGATGGTGGCGTTCGAGGATGCGGCGGCGCTGGAGGCGCTGATCGTTTCGATCACCAAGGCCAACACGGAGATTCCGCGGGCGGCGGATCGCATTCGTTTGTTCCAGATGCCGTTGGATCGCATTGTCTAAGGAGCGTGCCCTTCGCCAGGGCCGTGCTCTGGCTTTTTCCGCGCTTGCCGTTGCCTTTCCGGTCTTGGGGCTTGTCTGACTGGCTGCTGACATTGTGAACCGATGCCGGTCTGCGAGCGTTGGTACGCAATGGCCAATTTATGCACATGTCCCTCGGTAGAGGGTTCCGATTAAGACAATTGCCCAAATCTGCGGGCAATTTGCCGAGGGCCAATTCGATTTCAGCCGGCACGCCTTCCTGCGTGCGGTCGAGCGGAATATCAGCGAAGACGAAATTCGTACTGCCGGCGCCCAAGGCCGGATCATTGAGGCATATCCGAAGGACAAGTATTCACCCAGCGTTCTTCTCCTGGGATTTACGTCAAGTGGGCGGCCATTACATATTCAGGT
>CAIUKQ010000167.1 GCA_903899705.1 uncultured beta proteobacterium | reverse complement strand
TTCGCAATTTCGTGAAATATGATGATCAGCCGGGGTCGGCGGCAGCCATTCCCGAATCCATCCTGCGCGCATGGCAACAGACAGCCACCGCCCCGCACGGACCCACCTATGTGTGCCTCGATGCAACCATCCAGGAGGGCGCGCTGGAAGAAGAGATTGTCCTCCCCGATCCAAAACGCTTTCTTCCCGCGCCGGGACCGAGGCCTTCGGCTGAATCCGTAAAGCGCGCGGCCGAAGCGCTGTCGCGTGCGAAGAAACCTGTGATCCTGTTCGGGCGCCTGCGCCGCAGCGAAGCAGACTGGAAGAGACGCGTTGAACTGGCGGAGAAACTTGGCGCCGGCATGCTCTCCGACCTCAAGGCCGGTTGCATGGTCCCCACCGATCATCCGCTGCATCTGGGTCAGCCGTTCAACAATCTGTCCAAGACCGCAATCGATGCTTTGAAAGGCGCCGACGTGATCCTGTCGCTCGACTGGAATGATCTGGGCGGCGCGCTGCAGGTGGCCTTCGATCACGCCTCGCCGTCCGCAACCGTGATTCACGCCGGCCAGGACATGCAATTGCACAACGGCTTTGGCAAGGAGCATCTGGAATTGCCGCCGATTGACGTGCATCTGTACGGAGATCCGAACGAAGCGGTTGTGGAACTGCTTGCGGCGCTCAGCGGCCACAAACCGGCGGCAGTGCCGGCAGCAAAGAAATCTGCCGCTGTAAAAGAAGCCAGTGACAAACTCAACATCCGGCACATCGCACAGACGCTGGCCGAGGCCGTGGGCGAACAGCCGGTTACATTCGCATCACTTGCGCGCGGATGGCCCGTTGACATGTGGCCGCAGCGCCATCCCCTGGATTACCTGGGCAAGGATGGCGGCGGCGGCATCGGTTCCTGCCCCGGCCTCACCATCGGTGCCGCGCTCGCATTGAAAGACAGCGGCCGCATCGTAGTGGGGATTCTGGGCGACGGCGACTGCCTGATGGGTATCAACGCATTCTGGACCGCGGCCCGCTATGAAATTCCGGTGCTGGCCATCGTTGCCAACAACCGCTCCTACTACAACGATGAACTGCATCAGGAAGGTGTGGCCCTCAAACGCGGACGCAATCCCGGCAACCGCTGGATCGGCCAGGGCATCGACCATCCCGCCCCCGACATCGCTAAGATCGTCGAAGGACAAGGGGTGCTCGGTATCGGACCGGTGACGCGTGTCGAAGACCTGCCCGACGCCATCAAACGCGGCGTGGCCGCCGTGCGTGCCGGCAAACCCTGCCTGATCGACGTGCACATCGATCCGAGGCATGGACGCAGTCTGCGCGAGTCCATGCAGGTACGGGGAACCGAAACTCTGTAAGCACGCGGATTTTGCTGGCCGCGGCAATTGACTTCTTACAACGGAGTCATGCTAACGCGCGTTCAGCGGCAGCCCCGTGACCGGCTTCGGTACGACATTGAGATCCTTTGAACCAAGCAACTCCTGCCTCCAGTAATCCCATTCGGGATAAGCCGCATTCCGGCCGGACGAAAGATCACCATCCGCGGAAGTCGTATCAAAGTAACCCACCGTGCCTCCCAGCGCGACGGCCAATTGCTGCACGCGCGCGCTCATCCGCAGATTGTAGGCATTGATCACAAGGCCCCGCAGCGATGTATCGGCCATGGCGATGCCATGTTCGAGCAGCATCACCACCGGCGCCTTTCCCATGACATTCACCATTGCGCGGCCCAACTCGGGAGTGCTGATGCAGTGCGTGCAGGAAACCGGCGAGGGGGCCCCGCCCGTGAACTGTGTGATGTCGTACAAGGGAAAGCCCGCGCCGATGAAACGAGCCTTCTCATAGACCGGCCGCAGCGTCACCGAACTTTGTCCGAAGGTGCGAAGCTCGGGCGTGTGCGCGTGCAGGATTGCCATCACTTCGGGTCGTGCCTTGTAGATTTCCGCATGGATGAATCGCTCGGAATATTGCGCGACTCGCGCGCCGTTGACCGGCCGGGTCGTCATATCCGTTTCGATGATGTCCGCCGCCGTCACCATGCCGGGGGCCAGATCGCGGGCGATGAAGAAGTGATCCGGATTCGCGCGACTGCGGAAGCTGATGTGGGCGAGTCCGTCCGGCGTCAATACGCCCATTTCCGGCGCGACCAGCAGACGGTTCGCGATAACCAGATCCTGGATGAATTCCTTGTCGTTCTGCGGCAAGGGTGAAGGCGTGCTTGATGGCGTTCTCGCAAGATCACGCGCGCCCAGGAAATTGAAAAAAACGCCGAAACGATCGATGCGTTCAACGCCGCCGCTTGGCCCCAGATTGGCGCCGCCAGCCTCTGGAATTGCCTTGTCGCGGGTCATGGCAATACCCGTCAGTGAACCGCCCAATCCAATTTCGAAAAACCGCTGTTCGGCCGCCGTGCGCAGAGAAAGCGCGACCGGCACCAGATCCCGGCTCGAGCGGGCAACAGACACCGCGCCCTGGCCGAATACAAGCGCGGCATCTCCCTGGCCAAGCGTCTGCGCAAACGCTCGCCCGAGCGAGGGCGAATTCACCCGGCTGCTTTTGCCGCCATCGCTCTTGCGGATGTCGAATACGGGCACGCGACGGCCGTTCCGCGGCAAAGGCACCGAACTGACCGAGAACGCCAACAATTCCGAGGTGGCGCCAAGTGATACGGCCGCGACATCGGGCCTTGCCCTGTAGATCTCGCCATGCAAAAACCTTTCCTCGTCGAGATTTCTTGCGTTGCCCGAAACGACGTTTCCATCAAGGTCAACCTCAACGACGTCGCCTGCACTCACAAGGCCGGCAGCGATACGGGAGGCCATGAAAAACCGGTCCGGATTGGAACGGTTTCGCAGGCTGGCGTTGCCATAGGCTCCCAGAACGGCAATTTCCCTGGAAGCAAGAATTCGGTTGAGGAGTACCAGTTCGGCAACGGTTGGCGGCTCAGCAGCGCAAACAGAAGTCGCATTAACGCCGAAGGCGAAAAAGATCGCGGCAGCAACCGCACGGAACAACTTGAGCAGACGAGTATTCAAGGGTGTCCTCCAATATGCCGGAGCCGACTATTTTTTAGGGGCGATGATGGCGTCAAGTTCCGCCATCACCGGCTTCGGTGTGTCATAGAGCTTGTTGACGACCTCGGCCACATCCGCAAACCCGCGCGGGTTGATGAAAAGGCCCATCTTTTCCGCGTCGGCCTTGAACTGCGGATCGACAAGCATCTTCTGGAAGGCCTCGCGCAGGGCAGCAAGCCGGTCCTGCGGAATGTCCGGTGGCACATAGAATGCGGTGCCCAACGCGAGTGGCGCCTCAAGCACGCGCAACATCTGTTGCTGCGCGGGGGTCGTTGCATATTTGGCGGCCGCAGGCACGCCGGCAAGATCGGGATGATCCGGCCCCATCTTGAAGATGAACTTCACCTTCTTGTCCCTTACCCAGTCGGCATTGGTGGCAAGAAACCCTTCGTAGAAATTGCCCCTCCCCTGGACCTCGCCGCGCTCCATGGCCAGATTGGTTTCACCGCCACTTTTGTATCCGGGGATCACCTTGAGCTTTGCCCCGGTGATGTGGGCCAGAAAGACCGGGTACTGGTAGGACGGCGAGCCGGTGCCTGAACCGCCGAAAACCACCTCGCGGGTCTTGATCTCATCCAGACTGTTCACCGGAACCGTATGCCAGACTGCGCCGACATAGGAGCGCACAGCCACCGACCCCAGCCATCCGAATTTGCGGGGGTCGTACGCCGCAGCGCCACTGGTCATCGGGATCAGCAACGCGCCAGTGTGCATAAGGGCGATGGCGGACCCGTCCTTCGGCGCATTGCGTGCCATGTAATTGGATGCAGTCACTCCGCCGCCACCCGGCCGTGTCTGCGCGACGGTTTTGGCACCCCCGGGAATGTTCCTGCCCAGATGGTTGGAGACGAGCAGCGTGTACTCGTAGACCGAACCGCCGGTATCCGTGGGAGCAATGATATTGACGGTCCTGCCCTTGAAGAAACCGGCCGGCTGCGCCAGTACGGGCGTGGTGACGGCCAAAGCACAGGCGAAAAGCCCCGATACAACGAATCCACGATTCATCATGTTCCCTCCCCTGCGAGCATGCTACCGCAGATCACGCCGCCCCAATCCGGATCTCATCGGAACACGGTTGCGCCCGCCCCCGCCGCGATATCATGGCGACCGGATTCTGGCGAAAGCCCCCTACCTGTGCCCAGCAAAGAAAACAATCCGGACGTCGAACTGAGCGCGGTGATCGTCGGCATAGCCGCCGACGAACCCCAGGTGCTGGTTGTGCGCCCGGAAAACGGCGCGCTGGAAGGGTTGCCCTCCGGTCCGCTTGAATCCACGCATCGAACGCTGGGGGCCGGCCTGCGATCCTGGGTCGAACGCCAGACCGGGCAGTTGCTGGGCTATGTCGAGCAGCTGTATACCTTTGGCGACCGGAACCGCACGCGCGGAGGCCGCACGCTGTCGATCGGCTACCTCGCCCTGGTTCGCGAACTCAAACCGGCGCGCCACGCCGGCGCCGCCTGGCGCAGCGCCTACCGATATTTTCCGTGGGAAGACCTTCGCGCGGGCCGCCCTGCCGTACTCGGCCAGATCGAAGCTCAATTGCGCCGCTGGATTGCCGATGCCCCCGCAACCGCGGAGCGCCGACTGCGCGAGGAGCGCGCCCGAGCCACATTCTCGCTGGGCGGGCGGCCGTGGAACGAGGATCGCGTTCTGGAGCGCTACGAACTGTTGTACGAAGTCGGACTGGTCGCTGAAGCGCACCGGGACCGGGTACGGACCTGGGCCTCGGCAGGCGATGCACTCGACGAAGGGGCCAGCATGTTCGCCGACCATCGCCGCGTCCTCGCCACCGCGCTCGCCCGCCTGCGCGGCAAGATCAAATATCGCCCGGTGGCCTTCGAAGTCATGCCGCCGACCTTCACCTTCCTGCAACTGCAGCGCGCCGTGGAAGCACTGGCGGGGCTGCAATTGCACAAACCCAACTTCCGGCGTCTGGTGGAAAGTCAGCAACTGGTGGAGGACACCGGCCAACTCGCCGCCGAAACCGCCGGAAGGCCTGCCCGCCTGTTGCGCTACCGCCGCGAAGTGCTCGCGGAAATGCCCGCGCCGCTGGCGCGCCTCCCCGTAAGTGCCGGAAAAACAAGGAAAAAAGTAGTCAATCCCGCCTGAAAATATTTATACTCACATTTAGAATTAGTCGGCTATACTGTGTTTGTCCCAGCTACCACGCTGGGTTTTTTATCCGCTATTAATTCTTAATTTGAGTATAAGAGGTACCGCATGCAAACCGTTGAAAACGTTTTCGCGGGAATCGATCCGGCCGTTGCCGGACGGACAGCGCATATCTACGAGAATATGCGTCGCGTGGTACCCGCCTTCAAATGGCCCCGCTACGCCGCGGACATCGACGCCATCCTGCGCCTGAAGCGCGAGCGAAACGCCGTCATCCTCGCGCACAATTACCAGACTCCTGAAATCTTCCATGGCGTATCGGACATCGTCGGCGACTCTCTCGCGCTCGCGCGCGAAGCCATGAACAGCCGCGCAAAAGTGATCGTCCTTTGCGGCGTGCACTTTATGGCGGAGACCGCCAAACTGCTGAATCCGGAACGCACCGTGCTGATCCCCGACCCAGAAGCCGGCTGCTCCCTGGCGGAATCCATCACCGGCGCCGACGTGCGGCGCCTCCGCGAGCTGCATCCCGGCGCCCCGGTGGTGACGTATGTGAATACCAGCGCGGAAGTGAAGGCCGAGAGCGACATCTGCTGTACTTCGGCCAATGCGCTGAAAGTGGTGGAGAGCCTGGGCGTGCCGGAAGTGATCTTCATACCCGACGAATATCTTGCACAGAATGTCGCGGCGCAGACCAAGGTTCGAATCATCACCTGGAAGGGGCGATGCGAAGTCCACGAGCGGTTCACGGTGAACGACATCGAGCAATTGCGTGAAACGCACCCCGGCGTGGCGGTGCTTGCCCACCCGGAGTGCTCGCCGGCGGTGATCGCCACATCGGATTTTTCAGGCTCCACGGCGGCCATGATTGATTACGTCGGAAAAAGGCGCCCCAAGATCGTAATGATGGTCACCGAATGCTCCATGGCGGACAACGTCTCGGCCCAGTACCCCGAACTGCAATTCGTGCAGCCCTGCAAGTTCTGTCCGCACATGAACCGCATCACGCTGCCGAAGATACGCCATTCACTGGAAACGCTGACCCATGAAGTACTGATCGATCCGTCCGTCGCCGAGCGCGCGCGCCTGCCGATCGAGCGCATGCTCGCCCTTCGATAATCGGCCGGAAAGCGCTGACATGGCCCTGCCACAACCCCTGCTGCCGCTCCTGATTGAGCCCATCGTCCGCGAGGCATTGCGCGAAGACCTCGGTCGCGCCGGCGACATCACCACCGACGCCATCGTTTCAGCAGATGCGGTCATGGCAGGTGTCATCGCCGCGCGCAAAACCGGCGTGGTGGCCGGCACCGGTGCCGCGGTGCTGGCGTTTCACCTGCTCGACCCGAAAGTGTCGGTGGTGGTGGAGAAACCCGATGGCTCCCCGATCAAGCGCGGCGACATCATCATCCGCTTGAAGGGTCCCGCGCGGGCCATTCTCGCCGGCGAACGCGTGGCGCTCAATTTCATCGGCCAGCTCTCCGGCGTGGCGACTGCCACCGCGGCACTGGTCGAGGCGGCGCGCCCCCACAAAGCCAGCATCGTCTGCACGCGCAAGACGACACCCGGCCTTCGCATCCTTGAAAAGCATGCCATCCGCGCGGGCGGCGGCAGCAACCACCGCTACGGCCTGGATGACGCGGTGCTCATCAAGGACAATCACGTCGCCGTCGCAGGCGGCGTCCGTCAGGCCATCGAGCGGGTTCGCAGCTCGGTCGGTCACCTGGTGAAGATCGAGGTTGAAGTCGATTCGCTGGCGCAGCTTGACGAGGCCCTGGCCACAGGCGCCGACGCGGTGCTGCTCGACAACATGACCGTCGCGCAAATGGCCGATGCCGTAAAGCGTATCAATGGCCGCATGCTCACAGAGGCCTCCGGCGGCATCACGATCGAGACCGTGAACGCCATCGCCGCCACCGGGGTGGACCTGATCTCCTCGGGATGGCTCACCCACAGCGCGCCCGCGCTGGACGTCGGCCTGGACGTTTAATTCCGAATCGGCTTTTCAGACCGGGATTGAGCTGTTTTTTTGCATGGCACGCCATCATCATTCCGTCTATGTGATCGAACTTGCGCGCACCGTCACCCTCGAGCCCAAGTTCAAGCGGGCCAATCCTGATTACGTGGAGGGCAGGCCCTGCGTTTACGTGGGGATGACCGGACTGTCACCCGATGTACGGTTTGACAAGCACAAGGCGGGCATCCAGTCGAACCGCTTTGTGAAGGAATACGGCCAGCGCCTGTTGCCCGAACTCTACGAGTGCTACAACCCCATGCCTTACCGGGCTGCCACAGAAATGGAAGTGGAACTGGCCATCGCCCTTCGCGAGCAGGGTTATGGCGTCTGGCAGGGCTAGAATCGCGTTTGTGCTGGCAGTGGGCCAGTCAGTTGCCTGCAGCCGCGGGCCCAACCGCAAGGAAGGAATCCCATGCGTAACAGCCTGATCATTGGAATCATCGTCTCAAGCATCGCCGCCCCCGCGATGGCGCAAAGCCCCAATGCCGTTGCTTTCAACGGCACGGTCAACTCGATCGATGCCTCCTCGGTCTCGCTCACCAGCGAGGACGGTGGCGCCGTGGACACGTTCCGGCTTGCCCCCAATCTGCTGGTCATCCAGAACAAGCCGGCCACGCTTGCGGACATCAAACCGAATGATTTCATTGCCTCGGCGGCCGTGCGCAAGGCCGACGGCAAGCTGCATTCGACCGAACTGCGCATCTTCCCCGATGCCCTGCGCGGGCTGGGTGAAGGTCAGCGTCCCATGAACGACGCGCAGAACCAGACCATGACCAATGCGACGGTTGAAGGCACGGCCATCGTCGGCGGCAGCAACAACCTCAAGGTGAAATTCCAGGGTGGGGACTCCGAGCTCATTCTTGATCCGGGCATCCCGGTCACCGCCATCGTTCCCGTGGATCGCAGCCTGGTAAAAGCCGGGATCAAGGTGCGTGTGCAGGGCGCCAAGACCCCCGAAGGCGTGGTGATCAATCGCATCACGCTGCGATAGTCATCGCCTAGCCCCCCTTCCCGGGCATCATCCCCGGGGAGGGCTGAAATTTCACACGGCCTATTCGAGGTCGGCTTCAGCCCCCACCGCATCCGACAGCTTCGCGTGCTGCAACCAGACTACCCAGGCGGCCCAGGCAAAACCCGCCACCATGACCGCCTTGCCCACCCAGCCGAAAAATAGGCCGATGCCGCGCGCGTGCTTGAGCACACCCATCATGTCGAAAATGTTCTGCCAGTCGTGCCCGTCGCTGTCAGCGCCGGTACGCCCGTCCAGCAACATGAGCTTGGGATCGAACGCGTCGTACATGTAGACGCCCATGTCCGAAATTGAAAATCCGAGTCCCCAGAGGAACAATGCCGCGCCATACGGATCACGCCGCTTCCACAACAACGCAACGCCGAGCACCACGAAGAAAAGATGCTGCCCCAGGGGGCCGCCGAGGATCATGATGAACCGCCCGAACCAGCGGAAGATCAAATAGTGGCCGGCCTCATGAAACGGTGTGATGACAACGTGCAGAAAATAGCTTCCCGCGTTGCCGCCGGGGATGTCCATGTCGCGCCAGATGAAAAAGGTCCAGAGCAGGCATACGGCCAATCCGAATATCCGCCCGCCCCAGTTGAGCTTGTCGACTTGAGCGGGTACGTAAAAAAGCATGGACAGGATGTCTTCGCGCGCGTTTGAAATCTGCGTTTCTGACACGTCGACATCATCGTTGTGCGCTGACGCCGCCTGTGAAATCGGAATACGCGCAACCCGATCGCCAAGCTTGGCAAAAATAACGCCGCAACCCGGACAGGCGGCAGGGAAAGCCTGATTTTCCGGCAGGGGTTTGTGATTGCATTTGGGGCAGGAAATGAATGCCATGCTAAAAGCTCTTTCAGGATCCCGCTTACTTTGTTGACGACACCGCGATAATCGCCGCTCCTTTACGAACAGTCTACCGATGCCTGCAAAAATTCCATCTCGCCCCGCTTTCGAATGCCCTCAATGCGGCAATCCACGCGGTCTGCTGCCGGAAGGCTGCCCCGCCTGTGGCAGCCTGGAGCCGCCCTTCGCCCATGTGGATTTCTGGAAAGTGGATCTGGAGCGCGATGCCCCGCTGGTGGAGGAAGCCCTCGACCA
>CAIUKQ010000166.1 GCA_903899705.1 uncultured beta proteobacterium | reverse complement strand
CCCCCGCTGCGGATTGCTCCATGATGCACTCGAGTTACCGGTCGACCCACAAGAAGGTCGTAGGGATGTACTTCGGCTCCATTGACGAGCGGCCGCCGGTGGCGGATGGTGAGGAGAGTTTTAATGCAGGCGTCCGGGGCTCGGAGTTGCACCGGATTCAGCATTCGGGTTCTGGGGGTCACGTGTTCCGCGCCGTGCCGTTTGTTCCCTTGAGTTCCCTTGAGGAGATGTTGTTTGAGCGCAGGGCGGTGGACAAGGAGTTCCCCTTCCTGCGGTCCCTCGCGTGCTCTCAGAAGCCTCCTTTTCCGGAGTGTGCATCCAGGGACCCAAAGTGACCCCTTCTCGTAGGATCTTGATCACCGGTGCACTCCACCCCCGTGCTCTGGAGTTGCTCGCCTCGCCCCCAGCCCACCTGGCTCCCCCTGCGCCCCTGGAGATCGTCTACCTTCCGGACTGTTCCCGTGCCCGATTGGCGGAAGAGATCCAAACCGCAGCTGTCCTCGTCACCCGCTCGGAAACCGCCGTTGACGCAGAAGTTGTGCGCAAAGGAGCCCTCCTGCAGGTGGTTTCCCGGGCCGCCGTGGGCACGGGAAACATCGATCTCGAGGCCTGCACAGAGGCAGGGATCCTGGTCTTCAATACCCCTGCAAAGAATACCAACTCAGCAGCAGAGCTCACGCTGGGTCTGTTGATCGCCTGTTTGCGGCGGCTACCCCAGGCCGACCGGCACGTGCGGGAAGGGCTCTGGGACCGCCACCAGTTTACGGGCAGAGAACTGCTTGGAAAACGTCTTGGGATCGTGGGACTGGGGAACGTGGGGCAGCGAGTTGCCCGGTTTGCCGCAGGGTTCGAGATGGAGGTCTTTGCCTTCGACCCCTATGTGCCCGTGGAGCGCTTTCCGCGCGTGGGCGCAACCCGTGTAGACACCCTGGAAACCCTCCTCGCCCAGAGCGATGTTCTCACTGTCCACGTGCCCCTGAACCCGGAGACGACCTCCATGGTGGGAGCTTCGGAGCTGGGGCTTTTGCCGCGGGGGGCCGTGGTGCTCAACGCAGCGCGGGGAGGAGTGGTAGAGGAAGAGAGCCTCCTGGCGGCACTGGAAAGCGGTCAGGTGTCCGCTGCGGGCATCGACACCTGGGCGACGGAGCCTGCTCCACATGGGGTGTTGTCGCGCCATCCCCGGGTCGTGGCCACTCCCCACATCGGCGCCAGCACGGAGGAAGCGCAGCTCCGCATTGCAGAATTCGTCTCTACCCAGATCCTCAAAGCCCTGCGCGGGGAGATCGTCGACACGCCGGTCAACCTGCCCCACCTTGGCCGCCTGGGGGAAGAGTCTCGTTTGCTGGCCGTCCTCGCTGAAAAGCTGGCCTGCCTCGCAGCGCAGCTCCTGGATTTTCCCGCGGGTACCTTGCGACTGCGTGCAGGCCCCCTGCACCTCGAAGGAGATCCAAGGGAGCTGCTGAGGCTGTCGGTCATGAAGGGGTTTTTGCGGCCGTCAGTGAATGAGCCAGTGAGCGTCGTGAACGCACCCAGGCTTTTTGCGCTCCAGGGCCTGCGCTGCGAGGTGCAGTTGGAGGGGGCTCCAACCCTAGCCCCTGGGGAGCTCGCCCTGGAGGTGGCAGGGGATGCTGGCCCCCGGGTCCTGCGGGTGGGGGGGGTGCTCTACAACGGGTCCGTTGCTAGGGTGTCGTCCATCGACGGGTTCCAGTTTGAGATTGAGCCCGCAGGTGTGCTGATCCACCTGGAGAATGACGAGGTCACCGATTTCATGCCGGTCGCGCACACGGGCCTTTCCTCACAGGCCCTCGCAGTCGGGTCCGACGTGCCGGCGAAAGACATGCGCGAATTCGCGGCATGGATCAAGGCCAACCCCAATCGCGGCAGCGTGGCCCTGCCCGGTATCGGCGGATCAATGCATTTCTTCACCGTGATGATCGGACAGGAACTGGGCGTGAAGCTGACCATCATCCCGTACAAGGGTTCGGGCCCCTCGGTGAGCGATGTCGCCGCCGGTCATGTTCCCGCGACGGTGAATCCGCTGGGCACCCTGCTCGCGCAGGTCAAGGCAGGCAAGCTGCGCCTGATCGGCGTCTCGGGTTCGGGGCGTGCGCCCACCGCGCCCGATGCTCCGACGTTCACGGAGCAGGGCTATGCCAATCTCAATATCGACAGCTGGTTCGGGATCTTCGCGCCCCTTGGAACGTCGCCCGAACTGGTGAGCCGTCTGAACGTCGTGGTCATCCAGGCCGAACGCACGCCGGCCATGCGCGAGCGCATGCGCTCGCTCGATCTGGAGATCCAGGAACTCTCGCCGGCGCAGCTTGGCGCTCTGGTCAAGCGGGATTACGAGCGCTGGATTCCGGTCATCAAGGCTTCAGGGTTCACGGCAGAGGATTGAGCACGACACCTCAGGCAAGGCCGTCAAGCTGCCCCGGCCTGAATCCAACAACCGGTCATCAGGCGTAGCTGCGAAGGCGCCTTGAAAACTCCACGAGCGGTGCAATGCCGCTCGCCTCGGCACGGGAACACCAGTCCTGAAGTCGTGCCACCAGCTCTTCCTGAGTAGCCATGGAACGCTCCCACAGGGCGGCGAGTTCCCGGCGCATGGCCACAACCTTGAGCAAACGCGGCGACAAGGCCAGGCCTTTCTCGATTTCAGCGCGCTGAAAATCAGGCATGGTCCGCTCGTTTCGCAACAGCCAGCGTTTGAGATTGCGCACGATCCTCATGTTGTGCACCGACGAACCGCGCATTGCGGCAAGCTCCTGGGCGTGGGCGCGCAATAGGGAGTCCCGGTATTTCACCATCACATCATGGCGATGCTCGATCACGGCCTGCAGCATGGGTAGGTCCGCCTTCTGCCGGGGCTCGACGAAACGCGGCACCGGCGCAAGATGCTTGACCTTCGCCAATCCCAGCGTCTCGAGGATTCGGATGTAGAGCCAGCCAAGGTCGAACTCGTAAGGCCTCATCGAAAACTTCGCCGATGTGGCATAGGCATGGTGGTTATTGTGCAATTCCTCCCCGCCGATCAGCGCGGCCACCGGAAAGATGTTCGTGCTGGCATCGTCGGTGGACCAGTTGCGGTAGCCCCAGAAATGGCCCACGCCGTTGATGACACCCGCTGCCCAGAACGGGATCCAGGCGATCTGAACAAGGAGAATCAGCACGCCCGGAATGATGCCGAACAGGGCGACGTCAATCAGTCCCATCAGCGTCAGGCCGAACATCACGTACCTGGAATAGAGATTGCGCTCAAGCCAGTCGTCAGGCGTTCCCTGTCCATAGCGATCTATGGTTTCCTTTTGCGCGGATTCGTCAACATAGAGCAGCACGCCGCCCCACAGCACGCGATTGATCCCCAGAACCTGCGGGCTGTGCGGATCTTCGGCGGTTTCGCATTTCGCGTGGTGTTTGCGGTGCACGGCCACCCACTCGCGGGTGCGCATGCCCGTCGTCAACCAGAGCCAGAGGCGGAAAAAGTGGCTGGGGAGCGAATGCAACTCCAGCGCATGATGCGTCTGGCAGCGATGAAGGAACAAGGTGACCGAGGTTATCGTAACGTGTGTCAGCAGAAGTACCGCGATAACGTCGCCCCACCAGGGCAGGCCCAGCAGTCCTGCGAAAAGCATGGCTTCCATTCGCTTCCTTTTAAGAGTACACGACAGGATACTCCGATCCCGTCCCGATCCCCCTTGATTTGCATCAATACCGCATTAAATCAGCATTCGGACCACGTCGTAAAATACCCTTCAAATCAATGTCATAGAAACCCATTCCCATGCTCGCGTCCATTACAGCCATCAGCGCCGGCGCATCCGCTGGTGCGCTCCTTCGCTGGGTACTCTCAACCCGCCTCAACGCCCTGTTTCCCCTGCTCTCCATGGGCACGCTCGCAGCCAACCTCATCGGCGGCTATCTCATTGGCATTGCGGTGGCCTGGTTTCTTCAATACCCGTCGCTGCCGCCCGAAGCGCGCCTGTTCGTCATCACAGGATTTCTTGGCGGACTGACCACGTTCTCGACTTATTCCGCCGAGGTGGTTCTGTTGATGCAGCGGGGGGAATTCGGTTGGGCCCTGGCCACCGCGGCGCTGCACCTGTTCGGATCGCTGGCGCTGACGTTCGCGGGCATGGCCACCGTGTCCCTCCTGCGCGGGAACTGAGCTAAGCCGGTCGCCGAAGACGGCGTTGTCCGCGCCTTTGACCTTTTGAAAAAACGGCAGCGCAACCGCGGGCCGACCCGTGTTTTCGCAGTTTTGGACATAATTGCCGCCATTCGCTCGACAGAGAGGGTTCGAAGATGAAAAGTGTTTCCCGTTTGCCATCGTTCACCGCGGCGACCCTGTTTGCCTTATGTGCAAATTTTGCGACAGCACAGGCCTTCCCCTCAAAACCGGTACGTTGGATCGTGCCCTTTCCACCCGGCGGCGCCACGGATGCGCTGGCGCGCCCTATCGCCGACAAACTCTCCACGCTGTGGAAGGTCCCCGTGGTCATCGAGAACAAGCCCGGCGCCAATACCGCCATCGGCACGGATACCGTGGCGAAGTCCGCTCCTGACGGCCATGTGCTCGGCATGGTCACCATGTCGCACATCATGAATCCGCTTCTCGGCGCGAGTCTGCCCTACGACACGCTCAAGGATCTGGTGGGCATCACGCAGATGACCGAATTGCACATGGCGCTCTATGCCAGCAGGGATCTGCCGGCCAATACGCCGGCCGAACTGGTGGCGCTGGCGAAAAAGCAGCCGGGCAAGCTGCAATACGGCTCGGCGACCACGGCCGCCTATCTCGGCATGGAGATGATGAACATGATGGCGAGCCTGAAGATGGAGTACATCCCCTACAAGGGCAGCGCGCCGGCGATCACCGACACCATGGCCGGCCGCCTGCAGCTCATCATCGATCCGGTTTTGAACAGCACGGTCGCGCTGGTGAAGGATGGCCGCCTCAAACTGATCGGCACCATGGGCACGCGCCGCTCCTCGCTGACACCCGATACGCCGCTGATTGGCGATGCCATTCCCGGATTCGTCTACAGCTCCAACTTCGGACTGATCACACAGGGGTCGACCCCGCCTGAACTGGTTCGGCGCATCAGCAGCGACGTCGTCGCGGTGATCAGGCAGCCCGACATCAGCGCGCGGATTCGCGAACTGGGTCAGGAGCCCTCCGGAATGACCGCGGACGAATACAACGCGTTCATCCGCAGCGAGATGAAGCGCTGGGAGCCGGTGGTCAAGGCGACCGGCGCAAAGATCGATTAAGCCCGTACACAACATATAACAAGCCGCGAACCTCATCGCGGCCCGCAACTCATAAGGGTAACCATGGCCACAATGACCGGCGGACAGGCGCTTGTTCAACAGTTGAAACTCGAGGGGATCGACACGATCTTCGGCCTGCCCGGCGTCCAGATGGATTGGGTGTTTGACGCCATCCATGAAGAACGCAATTATTTCAATCTGTACCACCCGCGCCACGAACAGGCCTGCGTCTACATGGCAGACGGCTACGCACGTGCCAGCGGCAAGATCGCCATTGCGTTGATGGTCCCCGGGCCCGGCCTGCTCAATGCAGCCGGCGCGCTGTCCACGGCCTACGCTGTATCGTCGCCTGTGTTCGTGCTCACCGGCAACATCGAGTCCAAGAACATCGACAAGGGCAAGGGCCTGCTGCACGAAATCAACGATCAACTCGGCATGATCGCGCACGTCACCAAGTACCAGGCGCTGGCGCGTTCGCCCTCCGAGATTCCGGGCCTGGTGCACGAGGCCATGAAGCAACTTCAAACCGGCCGCCCTCGCCCGGTTGAGATCGAAGTGCCGCCCGACATCTTTGAATCCAAAGCGGAAGTCACACTCATCGCCGCAACGAAACACGAGCGGCCGGGCCCCGACCCCGAACTCATCGAAAAAGCCGCCCGGCTCCTCGGAGCGGCAAAGAACCCGCTTATCGTCGCCGGTGGCGGCGTCATCTCGGGCGGCGCCTGTGCAGAACTACTGCGAATCGCAGAATTGCTCGAAGCGCCAGTCATCCAGAGCGCAAATGGTAAAGGAGCCATTTCCGACCGCCATCCCCTGTCACTGCCGCTGCGTGCCATGGCCGACGTCGGCCCAGGCACCGACGTGGTACTGCTCGTGGGCACACGCTTTGTGCAAGGACTCATGACGCAGGTGCTGCAGCCGTGGGTGACCGGAAAAACCATCATCCACCTCGATATCGACCCCTCCGTCATCGGCAACACCTACCCGACGGCCGTCGGTATTGTCTCCGACGCGAAAAAAGGCCTGACGGCACTGACCGAAGCCACAGCGAAGCACAATATCAAACGGCCATCGCGCAGCAAGGATCTTTCGGACCTGAAGCGCTTCCTCGACGAAGATGCGCGAAAGCAAAGTCCACAGGCCGACTACGCCCATGCCATCCGCGAAGCCCTGCCCGATGACGGCGCCTTCGTGCAGGAATCGACCCAGGTCGGCTACTGGTCGGCCCAGGCTTTTCCCGTGTACCAGCCGCGCACCTACTTCACCTCGGGTTACCAGGGCACGCTGGGCTACGGCTTTGCGACGGCGCTTGGCGTGCAGGTCGGCATGCCCGGGCGGAAGGTGGTGTCGATCAACGGCGACGGTGGATTTGCCTACAACGTCATGGAACTGGCCACCATGGTCGAGCAGAAAATCCCGCTCACCGCCATCGTGTTCAATGACAATGCTTACGGCAACGTGAAACGCATCCAGCAGACGCGGTTCGGCGGCCGCACCATCGTCTCGGACCTGCACAACCCGGACATGATGAAGCTCGCCGATGCCTATGGCGTCGAAGGTCGAAGGGTGAATTCGCCCGCTGAACTGAAGACAACGCTGCTGGATGTGTTCAAACGCAATGAACCGGTGCTGATCGAGGCCCCGGTCGGGCCGATGCCATCGGTGAATTTCAGGACAAGGGCGCAGGCTTAGCGCATGGCTCCGGATTCATCCGAAGCCGGCTGCCCCGCATGATCGGAGTCCTGATCACCCTGCTGTCGGCCACCACCTTCGGTATCAATCACGCCATGATCCGGCGCGGCGTGATCAGCGGCACCGTCACACAGGCTGTTGCAATCTCGATGCCCGTGGGCCTGGCGTTTTTCATCGCGGTTGCGCTGCTCAACGGACAGCTTGGCGTGGTCACGCAGTTCTCGCCGTTCGCTTTGGTCATGCTGGCCGCTGCGGGCATCGTGCACTTTGTCTTCGGCAGGTACTGCGCCTACCGCGCCATCGCGGCAATGGGCGTAAATCTTGCAACGCCCGTGACGCAGTGGTCGATGCTCGTATCACTGGTGCTGGCAATGAGCTTCATTGGCGAGAAAATCGACGCCATCAAACTCTTGGGCATCGGATTGATCCTGCTCGGACCCGCGTTGCTCGCCGCGCGGCGCGGCCGGCGCCGGGCCACGGCGACGGCGACGGCTTCCACCTTCAAGCCGCGCATGGTCGAGGGCTACACATTCGCCATATTGGCCTGCTTCGGCTGGGGCTCGTCGCCGGTGCTCGTTCGCGCGGGACTGGAGGGACCGGGCCAGGCACTTGCCGGCGGCGTGGTTTCGTATGCGGCCGCCACACTGGTGATTGCGCTATTGATGCTGGTACCCGGCCAGCGTCGCGACCTCGCATCGATAAATGCGAAAACCCTGCGGTGGTTCTCTGGCACCAGCATCATGACCACGATTTCGCAAATGCTGCTGTACTTCGCCATGGCGCTCGCGCCGGTCATTGTGGTTCAACCGCTGCTGCGCTTCCAAACCATTGCATCCACCATCGCCGGCTGGTACCTCAATCGCCAGCACGAGTCCTTCGACCGCGGCGTGCTTTGGGCCATCGGGGTTTCGATGATCGGTGCGGTGCTGCTGGCGCTGGACGGGCAGACGTTGATGCGCATCCTCGACCTCCCTGCGTTTCTGGCACCGGTGCTCGCCTGGCGCTGGCCTGGATAACCGGTCCGGACAACGCACGCAGGCTATTGTCCCGTTCCGGCTTCCTCTCGGTCCGCTTATCTAATCGATCTTCGCACCGGACTCCCTGACGACCCGGGTCCACTTGCGGCGTTGCTCGTTCGCCCATGCACCAAATGCCTCCGGGGTACCTCCGACCGGAAGCAGTCCCAGCGCCTTCATTTTCGACTGCACCGCCGGATCTTTGAGCAATTCATTCAGCTTCAAGTTCAGAAAAGCCGCAATCTCCCTGGGTGTGCCGGCAGGCCCCACCAACCCCGTCCCCGAGGTGGCCGTCACGCCTGGCAGTCCAAGCTCGGCAGTTGTGGGGACGTCCGGAGCGTCGGGGTAACGTTCCGTGCTGGTTAAAGCCAAACCACGCACATCGCCATTGCGCAGACGTGTTGAGGCAGCGGTGAACATGGCGTCTGCCTGCCCGGACATGACCGCGGTCAGCGCGGGGTCGCCACCGCTGTAATTGATGAGCGTCGCATCAATGCCGGTCTCAAGCCTGAAGAGCTCGAAGGTGAGCTGAGGCAGCGTACCCGGGCCGCCGGACGCCCAGTTGATTTTTCCGGGATTCGACTTTGCAAACGCGAGAAGTTCCTTCAACGTTTTGTAAGGCAACTTTGGATTGACAACCAAGGCCTGTGGCGAGTTCGAAACGAAGCCGATCGGAACAAACGCTGCGGGGTCATAGGGAATCTTGGCCTGAATGGCAGGGACAACCGCGAGTACGCTGGTGTTGGCGTAGAACAGCGTATAGCCGTCCGGCGCGGCACGGGCGACCGCTTCAGCGGCAAGGATTCCGCCGGCCCCTACTCGGTTCTCGACAATGAATCGCCCGTTGGTCAGACGTGACAAACCTTCGGCGATGATCCGGCCCGGCACATCGGTGGGGCCACCGGCTGGAGCGGGCACGAGAATGCGCACCGGCTTCGCAGGGTAGGCCTGGGATCCGACATTCATCGACATCCCGCTCAACACAACAACGGCTGCAGCAAGCGCTGTTACTCACATCATTTTTCTCCACACCGGTAAATATCGATTATGCGGGTCAGCCACATTCCTTATTCAGGTTTTGCGCCGGACAATGCTATGGCCTTCGCCCACTTCGCTGCTTCGTCGGCGATCAGCTTACCGAATTGCTCGGGCGTTCCCCAAACCACTTCCCCGCCCTGTGTTGCCATGACTTCGCGCATCTCCCTGGTGTCGGCGCCGCGATGCGTTTCCGAATTCAGGCGCGCAATGACAGCTGCAGGGGTGCCCGCCGGCGCAAGCAATCCCGACCAGGTTCCCGATTCCACGGAAGGAAAACCGGCTTCGGCCACGGTCGGGACATCGGGGGCGAACGGACTGCGCTTCGTCGCCGCAATCGCCAGTACGCGCATCTTTCCGGCCTTTACCTGAGGTCCGATGGCACCCAACGCTTCGATGAACAGGTGCGCATCGCCGTTCAATACCGCCGTGATCACCTTGGCCGGGTCGCCGAAGGCAATGTGAACCATGTCCAGCCCCAGGGTGTTGATAAACAGCGCGCCGGAAATATGCGGAGGACTGGCCACCGACGACGACGCATAGTTGTATTTGCCCGGATTGGCCTTGACCAGTTCGACAAATTGCCGAAGTGTCGTTGCCGGAATCGACGCAGGCACGGCGATCACGCTGGGCGCCATCGCCACCTGGCTGATCGGCGCGAACATTTTCACCGGGTCAATGCCCGCGCCGGGATACATGGCCGGGCCGATGGAGAGCGACGTGATGCTGCCCATCATGATGGTGTAGCCGTCGGGGGTTGCTTTGGCCGCAACGGACGCGCCGAGGGTTCCGCCCGCGCCGCCGCGGTTCTCAACGATCATCGGCTGACCGATTCCCACGCTCATCTTCGTGGTGAGCACGCGCAGTGCGTAGTCCGGCGGACTGCCGGGCACGGTGGGCATGATGACGCGGATGGGTTTGACCGGATAGGCTTGCGCCTGCGATCTGGCGCTCCAGAGCGCGCCGGCGACCAGCAACAAGCCTGCCAGAAGCACCATGACGTTGCGGTGTTCATTCCAATGCGAAGTCATCGCCCTATCCTTCCGATTAAATCTGAAAATATCGCGGCGAATTGTCGCCCAACGTCACCCGCGCCGCCACCGTTGTTGTGAATCCCGTTCGCCGGCAGCGAATGCGCTCCTGAGGTACTGTGGACTCCCGACGGGAAAAGGAGGTCCGACATGTTGCACGGTATCCGATATTTTTTGATAGCAGGCATGTTGTGCGCCCCGGGATTTGCAGCCCTTGCCCAGGACTTCCCGTCAAAACCGGTCCGCATCGTGGTTCCCTCGGTGCCCGGCGGCGGCACCGACATCCTGGCACGGCGCGCGGCGGCGTGGCTGGATCCGGTCATCAACCAGCGCGTGCTGGTCGAGAACCGGCCGGGCGCGGGCGGTGCGATTGGCATGTTGTCGGTGGTTCGATCTGCGCCCGACGGATACACCCTGGCGATGACAAACATCGGAGAGACCTCGATACAGCCGCACCTGATGCGCGATTTTCCCTACGATCCCCTCAAGGATCTGCAGCCCGTGGCAACCATTTCCTCGGTGCCGCTGCTTGTGAACGTCAATGCGAAGGTTCCGGCGAACACGCTGACCGAACTGATTGCACTGGCGAAGCGCGAGCCCGGCAAGCTCAACTTCGGTTCTGCAGGAAACGGAACCACCCTGCACCTGGCGGCGGAGCTTTTCATGCAGATGAGCGGAACGCAGATGATGCACGTGCCATACAAAGGTCAGGCCCCGGCGCTGGTGGATCTTGTGACTGGACAATTGCAGGTGGTGATCACAGGGCTCACGGGTGTGAAAACCAGCCTCGAAAAGGGAACATTGCGCGCGCTCGCGGTCACGCAGTCGACACGGCTTCGCGCCGCGCCGAATATCCCCTCGGCAGACGAGGCCGGCCTGCCGGGCTACGAGTTCGTGACCTGGTTCGGGCTTGTAGCCTCCAGGGGGACGCCACCCCCGATCGTCAGCTACCTCAACCGCAAGATCAACGCCATGCTGGAGGACCCGGCGGTGCAGCAGGCCCTGGTTGAGTGCGGCATGGATCCGCTGAAACACAGTCCGGAGTCGTTCTCGATATTGATCAAATCCGACTACGACAAATATGCAAAAGTGATCCGGGCGGCGAACATCAAGCCGGAGTAACTAAGCCGGCCGGCACAATCATCCCGCCCTCGCAATGGTCAGGAACCGCCCGCCTGCCGGCCGTCAAACTGCTTGTCTTCCGCCTCGACCATGGCCCAGACCCTGCGAAAAGGGCCACGGCTCTTGATCAACTCGGCACCGGCATCGGCCGCGGTCGCATCGTCGATCCAGACGGGTTTGCCAAGACCGGCACAGATGCACGCCCGGTGCGCGTTTTCCTCGAAAAGAAAGGCGCTGGCCACCGCTTCCTCGACGCTTGCGCCGGTAACCGTCGCCCCATGCGCGCGCATCAGTACCGCTCGATGCGGTCCCATCACACCAGCAAGTGCGGCGCCGCGTACACGGTCGCTCACCAGTTT
>CAIUKQ010000165.1 GCA_903899705.1 uncultured beta proteobacterium | reverse complement strand
TTCCCGTGCGTGCCGCAGACCACGATGTTCCGCCGGTCCTTCAGCACAAAATCATGCAGCGCCTGGGGCAGCGAGAGGCAGGCAGCCCGGTTATCCAACAGCCATTCAACCTCCGGGTTGCCCCGCGACTGGGCGTTGCCGACGACCACGACGGTATCCTTCATTTGTGCGAGGCGCGCCGCGTCGTAGCCTGGCAGCACCTCGATGCCCGCCTCGGCCAGCACCGTGCTCATCGGCGGATAGACATTGGCGTCGGAGCCCAGCACCTCATAGCCGCGCGAGCGCAGTAGCAGCGCCGCATTGCCCATCGCCGTTCCACAGATGCCCATGAAGTAAACTCTCATAGTCGACTCATTTCCACTAAAACCGATTTACCTCTGAAGTTCTCCTCTGAAACCCCGGGCGGTTTCGCCCAAAACGGTCGATTTTGACCCATTTGTGGGGCACAGTGGTAGAAAGGAAATTTATAAAACGAGCCGCAGTGGCATAACTCTTTTGGGCGCAAAAAAAGGCCAAAAACCGTGCCGATAGTCCATTTGCTGGTTTCTGAAACATTCCGGCGATCCTGCACGATTTCCTCGGCTCCGGAAGCGCTATTTCACGGCGGACAGCCGGTTGCCTGACAGTCGGCTGGCATCCGGTTTTTGCGCTGCCGTTTCCTCGCCTCCATCACTGGACTCACCGGGTGCGCATCGACCAGGCGCTCAGCGAGCGAGCCCTCGATTTGCCGCTGTGGAGCGACCGCGCGCGGTCTATCAGCATCTACGAGGGCCAGCACGACATCCCGCAGGGCCCCGGACCCAATGGCGGCCCACTCTAGGTTCACCTTACGTCCGGTGGGTTGGATTTAGCGGAGCGCTGAATCAATCGATTTGCGGCGTGATCTCCACGGACTGCCTTTTCCCCCGTGGAACTGCTGCGATCGATTGAACGGAATTTTCGTGATTCAATCAAAGCCGCGGCTGTGCCGGGTGCATGACTTTTCGTCCATCCGGCGCAGCGTCACCTTCAGGGCGTACCCGTTGATTGTTGCTTCCAGGCCCCTCAGCGAATTGGGAAAATTCGTGAAGGGCCAGAGTGTTCGCGTGAAATCAACTGGTCAGCCAATGGGCCAAGTTTTGAAGCGCGCTCAAATGGCATTGGGCCGCCACAGCCTTACCGATGCAGGGCGTAGACGAACATGGCGTTGCCCGCGTTGAACGCGACGTACTGGCGACCACCGACCGCATAGGTGATCGGACCGGATGCCACCTGTCCGCCGACCATGGCCTTCCAGAGCAAGTTCCCGTTCTTCGCGTCGAGCGCGTAGAAATATCCCTCGCGGCCACCGGCGAAGACCAGATCCGTGGCGGTTGTAAGGACGCCGCTGTCGGTGACGTCGGTCATCTTGAACAGCCATTTCCTTTCACCGGTTGTCGGATCAACCGCCTGAATGGCGCCATACCCCTCCTCAGGCAGCCGGGTATTGGTCGCGCGCGGGACCATCGATGGGATCTGCAATTGGGGAGTGATGCCCGTGAACTGCTGGCCTTCACGGTACTCAACCCCCTTGGGATCCTTGCGATAGACCGAAAATGTGTCCATCCAGCAAGGGACATAGAACAGCCCTGTGCTGGGGCTGTACGACGGCGAATACCAGTTCGTTGCGCCCTGATTGTTC
>CAIUKQ010000164.1 GCA_903899705.1 uncultured beta proteobacterium | reverse complement strand
TCGACACTGCCCTTCGCATGCGCGCCGCCGCCGAAAATCTGGACCTGGGGAACGGGAAGCCCCACATGGCGTTCGCCGGCAAGGTATTTCCACAGAGGCTGGCCGGAGGCCGCCGCCGCCGCATGGGCGCAGGCGAGGGATACCGCGACAATGGCATTGGCGCCCAAGCGTCCGCGATCCGGCGTGCCGTCCAGTTCGATCATTCGCCGGTCGACGGCTGCCTGGTCGCGCGCATCCATTCCGCGCAGGCCATCGCGCAGCAACGTGTTGACGTTTTCCACCGCGAGTGCGGTTTCAATGCATTTTGCTTCTCCCGCCCCGGTCGAAGCGCCGGCGGGGGTGATGGCCCGGCCCATGATGCGCGTATTGCCACCGTTGCTCACGGTGACTTCGGCCTCCACGGTGGCGCGACCGCGCGAGTCCCAAACCCGGCGGCCCTTTATGTCAATGATCTCTGCCATGACCTGCGGACTTCCTCAAGTGTGGTGGGTGGTTGTGCGACGAGCGGTATGGCAGTGTGCCTCACATGCTGCTGTGCTGTCGCATCGAGATATTCGACCGGGGATTTTCCATTAACGCGCGCCAGCAGAAGGGCGGGCAGCAGGGAGGCCGCGCGACGTTCGAGCGGGGTATCCGGGCCGTAAGCCTCGACCAACGCATCGAAGCATTGCAGGAAGGCATGTGACGCGGCGGGCACCCACAGGCACTTCAGCAGCAGATGATTCAGGCAGAAAGCGAGGTCGAAGGCGGGATCGCCATACCACGCACATTCGGCATCAAGAAACACGGGACCCTCAGAACCCACAAGAATGTTTTTCGGGCTGACGTCACCATGCACGAGGCATTCCTTTGTGGCCGCAGTGCGTTCGGCCAACCCGGTGAATTGAATGGCGAGATCAGGATGTCGCCGGGAAGTTGCGATCAGATAGGGTTCGATGCGAATCGCGCGGAAAATGGCGTCGGTCGGAAAGCGTGCGGCAATCTCCGAGCTTGCGGCTGTTGCATCGTGAATCCTTCGCAGGCACATGCCGACAGCACCCGCGAAATCGCGGTCGGCTTTGCCGTCCCGAAGGACCACCTTCCAAACAGGTAAGTCTTTGAATTCCATAGAAAATGAATCGTCTGTCCGCCCCATGATACGGGGCACGCAGCCCGGTACGGCCTCGGCGGCGATGCACAGCCATTCATACTCGTAGCGGTTGCGCTCGATCGGGGCTTCCCAGTGGGCGGCAACCCTGAGGCGCGGCAGCGCACGTTTGATGCATACCGGACCACCGGGCAGGTCAACCCGCCAGATGTCCGATGAGACACCGCCCGTCAGTTGTGCCATCGCCACCGCCTTGCCAGGCCCGATGAGGCCCAGGCGGATCAGCGCGGCAACGATCAATTCGCGGGAACCGTCTCGCTGGTCATCAACTTTCAATGGCCCGACCCGGTGTGGCGCTGCTGGTCAGTCCTTGGCCGCGCCGGATGCCTTGATGGCCAGTGCGAAGCGCGTGATCTCACCATCCCAGAATTTTCCGAAGTCGGCGGCGCCCATATAGCGCACATTGAGCCCGACCTTGTCATAAGCCGCGGCCGTGGCCGGGAACGCCAGTGCTTTTTTGATTTCCGAGTCGAGCCGGGCAATGACTTCCTGAGGGGTTTTTGCCGTTGTCACGACGCCTCCCCATGCGCTCATCTCGAGTTCCTTGTATCCCGACTCGATCATGGTCGGTACGTCGGGCAGTGCCTGAGCGCGCTGGGCGCTGAACACGGCGATCGGACGGATCTTGCCGGACCGGATGTGCGAAATCGATGACGAGAGGGTATCCACCGTGATGTCGACGTTTCCGGACATCAGTGCGGTCATTGCCGCTGCCGCGCCTTTGAAAGGCACATGCACGACGTTGATGCCGGCGTAGTACTTGAAAAGTTCGGCGGAGAGGTGCACCGCCGTGCCCGCCCCGGTTGAGGAGTAATTGAGCTTGCCCGGATTGGCCCGCGCGTACGCCACCATGTCTGCCAGTGTTTTCTGCTGCCGGTCCGGCGAGATCAGCAGGACGTTGGGAATGACGCCGATAAGGGCAACCGGGGCCAGATCCCGGCGCGGATCGAATGAAAGGTCCTTGACCATCGATTGCACGATGGCAACCTGCGGCGTCGCGGAGAGCAGGGTGTAGCCGTCGGGTGCGGATTTGGCAACGGTTTCGCCCCCTCCGACGATGCCGCCGCCGGGCCGGTTCTCGATCACGATGGGTTGGCCCAGTGCCTCCTGCAATCTGGGGGCGAGCAGGCGGGGCGTAAGGTCTGCAATGCCGCCGGGCTGGCTGGCGACGATGAACCGGATGGGCTTTGAGGGATATTTGGCGTCCTGGGCGAGTGCCGTACCGCAGGCGATCAATGCGGCAACCGCCGCGGCATGAATCAGTGCATTCAAGGGGATTTACTCCGGATCGGTCAACGGTTCCCATTGTAACCAACGGACCTGGCCCTCCGACGGGCCAATTTGTCAGGCGGCGATCCTTTGGCACGCCCTATTGGCAGGTGAGCGCGTAAGGCTGATCACCTCGAGGTGGTGGGCCGAACAGGCCCGGAAAACGGCCCGAGTTCGTGCTTTTCAGGGCAGGGCGGCAACGCATACTCCGGTTGCCGGGCCGGGAGGCGGCCCGCGTCGACCGACAGGAGAGATCATGCGCAGCGAGACCGAAATCGAGTCCAGCTACCTCGGGCAATTCATACCGGTTCATTACCATCACAACATGCTGATGGATCAGAGCCGGATGAGAAATTTCAAGGCGGCCATCGATTATGTGGTCTTCCCGGGAGCGAAGGTGCTTGAACTGGGCGGCGGAACCGGAGTGCTCTCCTGGTTCGCGGCTGCCAGGGCCGAAAAAGTCTGGTGCGTCGAATTCAATCCCGACATGGTGCGCGAGGCGCGGCGTTTTCTTGCCATGAATCCCAATGGGGACAGGGTTTCGGTCATTCATTCGGACGCGTTCGAGTATCTCCCGCCGGAACCGGTGGACGTGGTCATCTGCGAAATGATCCACGTTGCGATGCTTCGGGAAAAACAGGTTGAAGTCATCGAGGGCTTCAAGCGCAGGTACCTCGCCCGCTTCGGCGGTCCGCTGCCCCGATTCATTCCGGAGGCGGTGATCATGGCGGTGCAACCGCTGCAGCAGGATTATTCGTTTGAAGGATTCAACGCGCCCATCGTTCAGTTTCAGGACACGGGTGTTGTGTTGCCAAAGACCATCGCAATGGCCGATCCGGCCGTGTACTCGGTGCTCGATTTCAATTCGGCGGTGGATCCCGTCATACAGTGGCGCGGCACGATTCCGATCAAGCGCTCGGGCAGCTTCAGTGCTCTGCGTTTCATCACCAAAAACGTTCTTGCCGTGGTGCAGGAGACCGGCTCAACCATCGATTGGCTGAACCACTACATGTCCCTGCCGCTTGAAGCTCCCCTGAGGCTGGCCAAGGGCGACCTTCTCGACATCGGGTTTGAATATCGTGCCGGGGGTTCGATACCCTCCCTTCAGACGGCGCTGCGTGCGACCGTCGAACGCAGGCCGGCCAAGGCGCGACCGAGACGGGAAACGGCGATTCGCCGGGTGGCACCACGTGAAAGCAGGCAGGCCACCGCGGCGTTTTGATCACATCGTCCTCGGCCGAACGTCATGTTGAGCCAGAACGAACAGGCCGCCTTTGATCAATCCTCGGCCAATGTGCGCGCCCGTGCCTTTCATCACCTCAGGGTGGTGCGGGATGTTTCCGCCGCCGTGGGTTTTGTATCCAACCTCCACCATGCCGTGGACAAGGCGGGCATGGAAGTCAACGAGCGGGGCCCCGCGATGGAATGCAGGGCCGGTTGCTCGCATTGCTGCAGCGTCCGCGTCGAGGCAACCGACGCTGAGATCTACAGGATCGCACGCGAGGTCGGAAAGCGCCCGGCCGACGAGGCACACAAGTTGCTCGGTCGTCTGGAAGACCGCGTTTCCGCCGGGGACTACGGCATCGAATCACCACGAAGGTCACCGTGTGCGTTTCTCGAAAAAGACCTTTGCTCGATTTATGCCGTGCGGCCGGCCGTATGCCGGAAGGCCCATTCCCTCTCGGTGAGGAGTTGCCTGGAATCCGCCCGGGAAATTCCCCAGAACATGGAAATGCTGCTCGTGGCGGATGCGCTCATCCAGGGGATATCAGACGCCTATCGCGAGGCGGCCCTGCCTTCCTCGGCGCACGAATTGTGCAAATCAGTGCTCGCAGTTCTGCGGGATCCCGGGCTGGAGGCCAGTTGGTACGGCGGCGAATCTGTTTTGCCGGGTTGAACGGATCAGATTCGCCTTGTCGCAAAAGGCGGTGATCGGCGTTGTACGCTGACGCGCAAGCCAATCTCGGATGTTTTTGCCCTCGGTTAAGATTGAGGGAGTGAAGGCGGTTTTCTCGTTATTAACGATGCGGCGCGGGCGCGGCGGCGTCAGATTGAGGCGCAGTCGTGCCGCCCGGCGCGACCGGCAGATAGAGCGTAAAGGATGTGCCTTCACCGGGCGTGCTGTCGACCGTTATCGCGCCCTCGTGGGTTGTCATGATTCCGAACACCACCGACAGGCCCAGTCCGGTGCCTTCGTTCACCGGTTTGGTGGTGAAAAACGGCTCGAATATCTTCGCTCGCGTGGCCTCG
>CAIUKQ010000163.1 GCA_903899705.1 uncultured beta proteobacterium | reverse complement strand
TGGTGCCCGAGGTGTACATGATGAGCAGGGGCAGCAGGGGATCGGGTTCGCGCGCCGGCAACGCTTTGCCATGAAGAGATGCAAATGCGCTGCATCGATCAGGCATGGCCGTTGAAGTCACAGGGGTACCGGCATCGGTCTCGGTTACCGCAATCCATTCCAGGTCCGGACAATGCGAAGCCAGTGTGACGGCGAGCCGGGGTTGCGTTATCGCGGCGCGAGCGCCGCTGAACTGCGCATACCAGGCGAGTTCCGGCCCGGCCGCCATGGCGTTGATGGGCATGTGAATGGCGCCGAGGCGCGCACAGGCAAAAAGCGTGAGCAAAGTCTCCGGACAGTTCTCCAGATAGACCATCACCCGGTCACCCTCCTTCACCCCGCGCGCGGCCAACCCTCCGGCAATGCGTGCCACTTCATCGGCAAACTGCGCGTAGGTCCAGGTACGAGCGGGGGAATCAAAAGGCGACCACACAATAAACGGATGGCTGCCGCGCGAGCGCGCCTTGAGATCAAGCAGCGCATTGAGGTCGAACCCGGTGAAGGGATGGAGAAACGATTCGGGCTGGTTCTGCACAGGAAACGGGGCCTCGTGAAAGAGCGGCAAGTGTATTGAAAATCAGGGGCGCGGGATACGTGTCGATCAGCGGCGCGCCGCCTGTCGTTCGGCGAAGAAGGCGTCGCGCAAGGCCATGGACTGGCTGTTGTTCACCAGTTCCTGAAACCTTTCGCGCTCGAAACGCAAGCCTTCCTCGAAGGGCAGATTCACCGCGGCTTCGACGCAGCGAATGATGGCAGGCGGTGCAAGCATGCCCGGACTGGAAGTGGCAACCCTCGCCCGTTCAGCGTCAAAAAAGGCCTCCCTACCGGAAAACGAAAGAGCACGGTCACGCAACCGGGGCAGGTGGAAGCCCTGAAGGTTCCCGAAAAAGCGAAGAGCCTCATCCACCACATCGCCCGTGGCAAGTCCGTCAATCAGCGCGGTCCCTGCAAATCCGCTCGCGGGCGCACGCTCGCCGCTCAACATCATCTTCAGGGCCCGCTCCACCCCCACAGCCCGCGCAAGGCGCTGCGTGCCCCCTGCGCCCGGCAAGAGTCCGAGGTGAACTTCAGGCGCGGCGAGCTTCGCGTCCGGCTGGGCGATTCGATAGTGGCAGGCCATCGCAAATTCGAGGCCGCCGCCCAGCGCATAGCCATGGATAGCGGCAATCACCGGTTTGGGTGAGGCTTCGATAAGGGCCCAGATGTCATGCGCCGTCGGCGTCGCGGCTATTTCACCCGAAGCAAATTCCGTGATCTGCGCGCCGGCGCAAAAACCGCGGCCCGCGCCCGCCAGCACCACGGCCCGCACCGTGGTGTCCGCAACGGCCTTTGTGAGTTCTACGTGAACGGCGACGCGCATGGCGTGCCCCAGGGCATTCACGGGCCAATGATGAAAGCGGATGACCGCCACCGGTCCCTGCCGCGTGGTGGCGGCCCCACTGCCTTGGGTGTCCACGCTAAGACTTCTTCAGATACGCGGCACGGCGCTCGATCAGGCGTTTGGCCTTGCCTTCTCCCAGCGATGCAACCGTCTGCAACTGGCCTTCGTCCACCAGCTTCACGCCCACCGACAGACCCAGATCGTTCTTCAGACGAGACTCCAGTTTGGCCTGCAACCCGTCCACCGCGCCGGCATCACGACGCACTTCCACATGCACGGTGAGTTCCTCGCGAGCGCGCCCGTCAACGACGCCATCCCAGGCTTCGCACACCCATTCCCCGGTGGTGCGCGGGTCGCTGCGCACCGCGGGCAGGCAGCCCATGGGATAAACGTTGACACCGCGCATGCGCACCATGTTGTCGCTGCGCCCGAGGAAATGGTCCATGCGGCGGAAGCTCGAACCGCAATCGCAGGTATCGGTGGACAACATTCGCCCGAGGTCGCGAAGGTTGTAGCGGATGATGGGAAAGGTCTTGCGATACAGCACGGTGGCCACGAGATTGCCGACCTTGCCATGCTCCACGGGCTTGAAGGATTC
Source organism: uncultured beta proteobacterium (assembly GCA_903899705.1). GTDB lineage: Bacteria > Pseudomonadota > Gammaproteobacteria > Burkholderiales > SG8-39 > 2-02-FULL-62-17. The sequence goes on along the minus strand of CAIUKQ010000163.1, from coordinate 14,472 downwards.
CGTATCGAGAATCTCGAAATACGATAAATCCTCCATGAAGTGCAGGCCGCGGCGATGGCTACATTCCAGCGCGCCATGACCCACCTCATTGACACCGTAATTGTCATAAACGGGGCAGCCCCACAGCGACTCCAGATGCGCGCGCAGCGTGCCCTCGGTGTCCGGCCCGAGGAAGGTGGTGATCATCTTGGTTTTGAGTTCGCGCACGTCGCGCCCGAGTTCGTCCTTCGCCGCCTGAGCGAGGCGCGTGAGGTACTCGGGAAAACTCATCCAGCAATTCACGCCCACATCAAAGGCGATCTCCAGCTGACGGCGAGTGGGCGTCACCACGCCGCTGCCCGTCGTCACCGGCAAGACGCCCAGGTATTCGTTGCAGGCTTTGGAATACGCCCAGGGCAGGCTCGCCATGGCATTGGTCGCCGGGATCTGAAGGATGTCACCGGTGCGCACGCCCTGCAGGTATAGCCCGCGGGCCGCGCTGATGGAATTGACTTCGTTTTCCGTGATGCCCTGAAGGGTGTAGCGCGGCTTGCCGGTGGTGCCGCCGCTGGATTGCAGCCGGCTGGGCGTGGTTCTCAGGTGATCCTCGAGCGACTCGTATCCCGGCAGCAGGCCGAACGGCGGGTGCTCGGCCTGGTCATTCTTGATGTCGTCCGAATTGAAGGTCGGCAGCTTTTCGATGTCGTCGATGGAACGGATGTCACCCGGCGCCACGCCTGCCTTTCCCCAAAGGGATTGGTAAAAGCGGTTTTTCCAACCGATGTCGACCAACGCCATGAAGCGCCGGTTCTGCAGATCCCGGACGCGGTCGGCGGACCAGAGATACACCGAGCGCGCATAGACATCCGGCACCGGGTATTCACGGTACAGGGCATCCCAGTCAATGGCCTTGTGATAGAGCGGGAGGCTGGAGGTTTGCGCGGCGGCCTCTCCGCCAATTCCCGTCAAATTCGCCATCAGTTGGGCGCGTCCGTGGGTTTGATCCCCAGGCCGCGTATCAGTCGTCCGGCTGCCTCGCGATCTGCCTGCATAAAGCGGGTGAATTCGGCCGGTGAATTGCCCACCACCTCCAGCGTTTGCGCGGAAAAAAACTTTTCCGCCGCCGGGCTGCGCAGCCCCTTGACGATGGCATCGTTGAGACGCGCGATGATGGGTGTGGGGGTTTTTGCCGGAGCATACAAACCGAAGTAACTGGTGAACCCGGGGTCAATGCCGAACTCCGCCATGGAGGGCACATCGGGCAGGAATTTCGAGCGGGTCTGGGAGGTCGCAACCAAAGGCCGCAGTTTGCCCGCGCGGATGTGCGGAAGCACGGCGCCAATGCCGAAATAGGAAATCTGAACTTCGCCGCCGAGCGCCGCAGTCAGTGCGGGCGCCGCGCCCTTGTAGGGAATCTGCACCATCTTCAGGCCCAGTTCACGGTTGATGAAGCGCGCATAGAGATCAGGCGCGGTGCCAGGCCCCCAGGTGGCGATGTTGATCGACCCCGGATTGGCCTTTTCGCGCGCGATCACATCCTTCAACGAAGCGAGGGGTGAGTTCGCCGCGGTAAACAGCAATCCGCTGGTGGTCACCAGATTGGTAACCCCGGTGAAATCGGTTTCCACGTCGAAGGGGATGCTGTTGTAGAGAAAACGGCTGAAGGTCAGGCTGTCTGCCGTGGTGGCACACAGGGTGTAGCCATCGGGGGCTGCCTTGGCACAGGCGCTCATGCCGATGAAGGAACCGCCGCCGGGACGATTCTCCACCAGCAACTGCTGGCCGGTGGACTCCTGGAACTGCGGCCCGAGAAACCGCATCACCGCATCGACACTGCCGCCCGGGGCAAAGGGCACGATGACGCGCACCGGCCTGTCGGGAAATGGCTGGGCCAGGGTCCCCATTGAAAAGCACGTGATCAGGGCCGCCAGGCATCGAGCGCCTTGTCCGAAAAACAAATTCATTTCGCATTCCTCCTGTGAGCCGCAAAGGCTATCGCATGTCGAAGGGAACGTCCATGGATTTGGCGGCTCGCTGCTACCATAGCCCACCAACGCGGACCGTCACGAGCGCAGCCGCAAGCTGCTTCAGATCAAACAGGCCCCTGCCACCATGAAACCCGCAATCCTTGTCACCCGCGAAGTGTTCGATGACACGCTCGCATTCCTCGCGGAATCCTGCGATGTCGAATCCAACCAGACGGACCTGATCCTCGCACCCGACGAACTGGCCCTCCGCGCGGCGGGCAAGGAGGGCATCCTATGCTGCCTCACCGACGCCATCGACGCGAAACTGCTGGCCGCGGCGCCGAACCTGAAAGCGGTGGCCAACATCGCGGTCGGCTACAACAACATCGATGTAGCTGCCTGCACGGCGCGCGGCGTGATGGTGACCAACACGCCGGGCGTGCTCGATGACAGCACCGCCGATTTCGCCTGGGCACTGATGATGGCGGCGGCGCGGCGCGTGGCCGAGCTGGATGCCACGATTCGCGCCGGAAAATGGACGCATTGGCAGCTCAAGCAGTGGATGGGCATTGACGTCCATGGCGCGACACTGGGAATCATCGGCATGGGGCGCATCGGCCAGGCAATTGCCAGACGCGCCACCGGATTCGACATGCCCGTGCTCTATTGCAACCGCACGCAACTGCCGGCCGTGGTCGAAAAACGGCTCAATGCCCGCTGGGTAAGCAAGGGCGAGTTGCTCGCGCAGGCCGATTTTGTGGTGCTGCAGCTGCCTTACTCGAAGGAAACCCACCACCTCATCGGCGCGCCGGAACTGGCAACAATGAAACCATCGGCCATCCTCGTCAATACGGCTCGCGGCGGGGTGGTTGATGATGAAGCGCTCATCGATGCGCTTCGCTCCGGACGGATACGTGCGGCGGGCCTGGACGTGTTCGAAGGCGAGCCACGCCTGAATCCGGGTTTCCTCACCCTGGACAATGCCGTCCTTGCGCCGCATGTGGCCAGCTCCACCGACGCCACGCGCGCGCGCATGGCCATGACGGCGGCGAAGAATCTGGTGGCCGCACTCTCGGGCGCGGTGCCGCCCAATCTGCTCAACCACGACGCAATAAAAACCTGATCCGGCATCCACGGGGAGAAAACCTTGGCCACCCAAGCAAAGCGCATCGACGTTCACAACCATGTCATTCCCGACGAATTGCTGGATGCGATTGCCGCCGATCCGGCGCGCTTTCGCATGCGCATCGACGGGGAGGGCGCAAAAAGAAAAATGGTTCGCGCCGAAACCGGGCACGCCTTTCCGATTGTGCCGGAGCTCCACGACGCGCAGGCCAAGATCCGGGGACTGGACCAGCGCGGCATCGACATGGCCTTCCTCTCTCCCGGACCGATGGCATTTTGTTACTGGATGGAAAGCGACGCCGGGATCGAAGCCTCGCGCCTCATCAACAATGGCATCGCGCGGATGTGCGAGGCCAACCCCGAACGCCTGATGGGCATGGGCACGGTGCCGATGCAGCATCCGGACGCGGCGGTGGCGGAACTGGAACGCATGGTCCGGGATCATGGCTTTCGCTCCATGGAAATCGGCACCGAGGTCGGCGAGGAACAGATAGCCGATCCGAAATTCCGCAAACTCCTGCGCCGCGCCGCGGAACTGAAGGTATTCATTTTCGCGCATCCGTTTTCATGGACACCGTTTTGCGCGGGCCTGTCGACGCACCACCTCAACAACCTCATCGGCAATCCGCTGGGCACCACGATCATGGCGGGCAACCTCATGCTATCGGGCGTGATGGACGAACTGCCGGGGCTGAAGATCTGCCTCGCGCATGGCGGCGGCTTCCTGCCTTATCAGATCGGCCGCTTCTCGCATGGACATGCCGTCCGCCGTGATGTCAGCGCCAACACGCCGACCTCTCCCTATGATTTGCTGCGGCGGTTTTATTTCGACGCGCTGACCCACGATGCGGAATCATTGCGGTTTCTCATCGACCGCGTCGGCGCAAACCGGGTGACGCTCGGAACCGATGCGCCCTTCGACATGGGCGAAGACCACCCCATCGACGCGCTCAATCAGGTGAAAGGGCTCACCGCAGTTGAACGGGAGCAGATCTGCTGCAGGACGGCGCTTGACCTCATGGGCGAATCAGGCTGACACGAAAGTACCGCCCCGGCGTGCCGGGGCGGGCGAAATCAGTACCTGCCGGGCGGCGGTGGCGGATAGTTCGGTGCACTGTTCGCGGGCGGAGGCGGCGGGTAATTGGGAGGGGGTGCGGAATAGCCGCGTCCCTGCTGTGGCGCCTGATCGGCGAATCGGCCCGACACCGGCACCTTGTGGCCCTTGGCGTACATGCATTGCACATAAGCGGAGTCATAACGTTGTTGCGCACCCCGGGCCGAAGTCGCGCCCGCATTGCTGCCGGTAGCGCTGCCGACAATCAGCCCCGTACCCGCGCCCACCGCAGCGCCTTGCCCTCCACCTATGGCGGCGCCTGCAACGGCACCGACAGCGGTACCCAAGGCGGCGCTTCGAAATAAACTGTCATCAGCCGCCTGCGCCGCCGTAACGCCAGCCTGGCTGCCGGCATAGGAACGGCAATCAAAATCGCTTGCGCGGAATTGATCAAAACTTTTTCCCGTACCTGGCAATGCCGTCATGCTGGGACCGCTGGGGGGAAGGGTCACGCACGCCCCCAACGCAAGCAGCACTGCCAGCGGGGCCAATCGCAAATATCGTTTCATGATCACCTCCCGGTATTGCCCTGCGGCGGATGTGGCGTCACGCGCTGCCATTCGCCCGCGCACTGTTGGACATATGGGTAGTAGGTCTTGCTGTCAGGGCAGTAAAACCAATCACTCGTCGCGGTACTTGCCTGAGCCTGCGGCTGAGGCTGCGCCGGAGCCTGGGGCTGCTGCTGGTACTGCGGCGGCTGCTGATACTGCTCCTGAATATTTTCCGGTCGCTCGATATAAGTCAGCGGCGCAGCGGGGACCACCGCCATGGGCGGGTAATAGTAATAAGGCGGATACGGCGGGTAGTAATAGGGGTGGTACCCAAAGGGAACGCCAAAGCCAAAGCCGATGCTCACCCGCGGCCCGCCGAAATGACCGCGATGCTGGGCCATGGCGGGTGCGCTGGCTGCTAGTGCCGCCAGCGACGCCGCGATCAAAATGAAATTCAGGACTTTCATTTTCAGCCGCACCGTTTAGCGATGATGGCCGGAAGAATGGCCGTGATGCGAACCGTAGCCGCCACCGTATGAAACACGATACGACGGGTAATACGCCATCTGGGGCGAAACGTAGTACGGCGCCGGGCGGTAAGCAGGCGCGTACACAACCTGGGCCGGGGGGTAATAGGCCGGTGGCGGCGCGTAATAAGGTATGGGCGCCGGATAATAGGCGGGCGGTGGCGCGTAATAGGTTGGGGCCGGCGCATAGTAAGCCGGTGCCGCCACGCTAAAACCGATGCTCAGGCCGATATTGCCTGCCGCCATGGCGGTGCTGCTTGCGGCCAACAGGGCAGCCGCTGCGATGACAAGGTTCCGGGTTTCCATGACACACCTCCTTTGTGCGCCGGCGGGAAGCCAGCGCTTTATTGCCACATGCATTGTTAACGTGCGGCGGCCGGGAAGGTATGTTTAAAGAGTAACAATTTGTTTCGCAGGAACCCCGGGTTACATGCCGTTTCCCTTTGCAAAATAGAAACTTGCGCAGGCTGGCCCAAGGGCGTGAAAAGCCTTTGAAAATCAATCGTCAGGGATATTCAAAAGCTTTCGTGCCGCCGGATCGGGAATTCCCTTGAATGCCACCGCGTCGATTTCGAGATAGCCCATCGACGTGAATACCCTGGAGAAGCCGGCCGATTCCAGCGCCGTGACCAGGGATTTCTGCGTGAAGCCGGTTTTGTGCGCAAAAAAATCCTCGCCGCTCTGCTCAATTTCAACGCCATAGCCGTAGATCACATCAAGCACCTTGATGGGCCCGGCAGGCGACTGATAAAGCACGTCCTCGACATCCAACCCCTTCTCGATCGTAACCTTCATCAACTCGTGGATATCAGGCACCCTGATCTGCGCAAAACCGCCATCTCTTAGAATGTGCAGAAAACCGGCAAGGACCCGCGGCACGTCGTGCCGGTAGTAGTGCTCGAGATTGTGCGAGCAGTAGATCGCGTCAAACTGGCGGGCATCGAGAGTCCCAAGCATGCGCGCATCGCAGACGATGTCGGGCGCCCCCTTCGGATCGATGTCAAGCAGCAGGTGCTCATATCCGGCGTAATGGGCCGGGATGGGAATCTTCTTGCTGTTGCCCCCCACGTTCAGAACCTTCTTCATCGAAATTCCTTCGTGCTTGTTTTCAGACACCTGCAGCGGATCTTGCCATCATTGCGACGCAGGGAACAGCGAACAGGAACACCCGCACACTAACCCAGAGCCGCCGGATTGAGCCACCACAGTGAAGCGGTCAATGCCGTCGCGAAGCTTACCCAGGCCAGATAAGGCACCAGCAGGAGCGCTGCCAGCCTGTGCAAACGCCAAAACGCCACAAGGGTGCCGGCAATGAGCAACCAAAGAACGACGATCTCTGCCAGCGACAGCGCGCCCTGATGCCAAACAAAGAAAATCCAGGTCCAAAGCGCGTTGGCAAACAACTGGACAACGAATAACTTCAGCGCGGTGGAAGCACCACGAAAACCGTGTTCCCGCCAGACGAGCCAGGCTGCAATGCCCATGAGGACGTAGAGCACCGACCAAACAGGGCCAAAGAGCCATGCAGGCGGCGCCCAGGACGGCTGGGAAAGTTCGCCGTAGAACGCGGCAGCACGGACAGAAGCGATGGCTCCGATTCCTCCGGTGACGAAGGTGGCCACAAGCCAGCCGGCGAGGCCAAGTGCCTGAATTTTTGCATTGGGATGCGCCATGGGATGTCGAAGCCTGACTTGATCAGATTGCCAAATTGACGGAACGCATTCCGGCGCCAAATCCTATCGCCGCTCCGTACAGGCGACCGCTGGGCTGGCGACGATCACCAATGCGGCAGCGGAGACCCGTACGGAATGCTTCAATGAGCGGGATTCGCTTTTATTCGGGCTTGAGGCCCGCGATTTTGATGGCCTTGGCGTAGACATCGAATCCGCTGCGGATCTGCGCCGCAAATTCCGTCGGTGTGTTGCCGATGATGCCAAGCGCCAGGTCGTCAAAGCTCTTGCGTACATCGGGCGTTGCCATCGCTTTCACCACGGAAGACTGAACGCGGTTGAGCACCGCAGGCGGCGTGCCTGCGGGCGCGAGGTAGCCGAACCACGACGGCGGTTTCTCGAAGCCGGGGATCGTCTCGCCCACGGTGGGCGTGTCCGGCATGCGCGGGAAACGCGTCTTCTCCAGAATGCCGAGCACGCGCACCTTGCCGCCTCGCACCTGCGGCAGGGCATTGGACACCGCCGCAAAGGTCATCGGCACTTCGTTCGCGACCACCGCCTGAACCGCGGGTGGAACCGACTTGTAGGGCACGTGCAGGATGTCGGTGCCCGCCGCCTGATTGAACAGTTCCCCCACCATGTGAAACACCGAGCCGATGCCGGAACTGGCATAGGACACCTTGCCCGGATTCTTCTTCACCCACTCCACCAGTTCCCGCACATTGTTCGCGGGCACCGAGGCGTTCACGATCAGCGAGGTATAGGGCTCCACGGCCGCGGTCACAGGTGCAAAATCCTTCAGCGAATCATAGGGAATGCCCTTGGTGAGCATCATCGCGGTGATGATCATGCTGGGCGTGGCCATCAGGATCGTGTATCCGTCCGGCGCCGCGCGCGCCACAGCCGCGCTTGCAATGACGCCGTTTCCGCCGGACTGGTTCTCGAACACCAACGCCTGGCCCAGTTCCTCCACCATCTTCGGCCCGAGCGCGCGGGCGACGTAATCCACACCGGGCCCCGGGGCAACAGCCACGATGATTTTGATCGGTTTGGTCGGCCAGGCCTGCGCCAGGGCACCGGCAGAGCCAAATAAACCAGCGACAAGCGCGGTTACGGGCAACAGGGATTGAAATGATTTCTTCATGGCATTGCTCCTCGTGTGGAATGGATACCTTAACGGGAACCGGACCGGCGGTCCACTGCCGGACAGAACAGGAACGCAAAGATCGGGCTTGCGGCCTCCCCGGCTACCATCCTTACTCCAGCGGGACGCCCCGCCGCAAATTTGGCTATGATGATCCTCAATCCAAGCAACCGAAGTACTGGAGGCGACATGAATACACGAACCCGGATCGAGGCCTGTGCTGGTGCAATGTTCGCCGGCATCGCGGTTTCGACTTTGATTGCGAGCGGCGTCGTGCATGCACAGGCCTATCCAACCAAGGCCGTTCGCATCATCGTCCCGCACCCTGTCGGCGGCCCCGGCGACATTCCGCCACGCGGCTTTGCACAGGGCCTCTCGCAGGCGCTGGGCCAGCCTTTCGTGGTGGAAAACCGCGATGGCGCCGACGGCATCATCGGCGCAGATGCCTGCGCCAAGGCGGCGCCGGACGGCTACACCCTCTGTTCGACCAGCAACGGCACCACCATCGTCAATTCCGTCGTGCGCCCCAAACTTTCCTACGATCCTTTCAGGGACTTGGTCGGCATCGTGCAGACCGGCACGCTGTATTCGATGATCATCGCCCGACCCGAAGTGCCGGCCAACGGCATGATCGAACTGCTCGCGCTGCTGAGGGCCAAGCCCGAATCCATCACCCTGGGCACCTATGGCGCCATCAACATGGCGGCGATGGTGGGGCAGTTCACAAAATCGCGGTTGGGCGCTGCTTTCTATCCCGTCCCCTACAAGAGTGCAAGCCAGGCTTTGAATGCCGCACTCGCCGGCGACGTGCAGGTTGTCGGTTTTGCCCTGGGCGCGGCGGCCATTCACGTCAAGGCGGGAAAGATGAAGCCGCTCGCCATCAACTCCGAGAAGCGCCTGCCCGCCTTCCCGAACGTGCCCACGCTCAAGGAGACCGGCATTGATGTGAACTACCGCAGCTGGTTCGCCTTTTTTGCGCCGGCTGCGACGCCGCGCGAGATCGTGCGACGCATCAACGTTGAAACCGCAAAAATGATCGCCGATCCGCAATTCAAGACGAAATTCCTGACTTCACAGGGTCTTGAAACGGATTTCCCGACCGGGGCCTCTCCCGAGGAATTCGCCAAGTTCCTTCAGGAAGAACGTGAGGATTTCATCCGGCTCGTCAAACTTGCGAATATTCCAATCCAGAATGATTAGCCGCGAAACGAGCCGCGACTAATCAAGCGTGATTCTGGCTTCCCTGATCACCTGACCCCACTTGGTCCGTTCATTGCGAAGGTGATCGGCGAGTTCGCCGGCTGTTCCGCCGGCGGCTTCAGCGCCAATACCCAGGAGACGCTTGCGGGTCTCCGCCAGTGCCAGCATGCGATTGAGCTCGTCGTTCAGCCGCCCGATAACCGGCGCGGGAACACCGGCGCGCGTCAAGATCGCAAACCAGCTTGCAGCAGTGAATCCGGGCAGGCCCGCCTCATCAAAGGTGGGAACCTCGGGTAACGCAGCCGAGCGCTTTGTGGAACCGATGGCGATCGCGCGAAACTTTCCCGCTCTGATATTGGGCGTCACGCCCGCGGTGAGCGAAAACATCATTTGCACATCACCCGCAAGAACGGCTGGCGCGGCCACCGCGTCACCCTTGAAGGGGACATGGACGATATCCACCTTCGCCATCTTCTTGAAAAGTTCGCCGGCGATATGCGAACTGCTGGCATTGCCATTGGTGGAGGCAAAGTTGAACTCACCCGGTTTGGCCCGCAGCAAAGTGATCAATTCCTTCAGATTGTTAGCGGGCACCCCGGGGTTGGTGACCAGCACGTAGGGAGGAGCGGCAATCAATACCACCGGTGCAAAGTCGCGATCCGCGTCAAACGGCAAATCCTTGAACAACCATGGCGCCAACGACAACATGCCCTGCGAGGCCAGGAAAATCGTGTAGCCATCAGGAGCGGCGCGCGCTGCGGCTCCCAAACCCGTATTTCCGCCGGCTCCGGGAATGTTCTCGACAACCACGGGCTGGCCGAAACTTTTTGTCAGATGCTCAGCGGCGATGCGTCCGAGAAGATCCGCGGGTCCGCCCGCAGTGGCAGGCATGATTAATTTGATGGGTCGAGTTGGATAACGCTCGACTTGTGCCTGCACCTGGCCAGCCCCCAACATACCCGCGACGATACACGCCGAAGCAAATCCAGCGCCGCAAGACTTCAACCGCCCACAGTTTTTCTTCATTGATTCATCTCCACGGTCACTCCAAGGTTCCGCCTTTGAGCGCGAAGCTTGCGAGTACCGGAGACAAGTGTCAACGGGTCCGATTCATGCCAGAATCCCCCGATCAAACAGGCGGGCAACATGCCGCCAATTACAGGAAGGCACACACCTCTCATGCGTTTATATTTTCAATGGATCCTGACCGGGATTACAGCTTTTGCAGCCGGCATTTTGCCAGGCACCGTTTGCGGACAAAAATATCCTGCCCAGCCTGTCAAAATCATCGTCCCCTCCGGAGCGGGTGGGGGTTACGACCTGATGGGTCGGGCCCTTGCGAGAAAATTGTCCGAGCAATTCGGAGAGAGTTTCTTCGTAGAGAACCGCGTTGGCGCGGGCACCATTGTCGGCACGGCGGCCGCGGCAGTCGCGGTCGCAGACGGCCACACGCTGCTGGTTGGCGGACCCAGCAACCTTGTGTTCAATGCGGGGTTGTACAAGAGCCTGCCCTATGATCCAGCGAGAGATTTTATAGCCATCAATCTGATCGTCACGCAACCCTATGCGCTGCTTGCACGCGGCGATATTGCGCAAACCAGCGTGGCACAAATTGTGGAAACCGCAAAGCGCACTCCGGGCGCATTTTCCGTGGCAACCGCCGGCGCGGGCACCGGACAACACCTGGGTGCGGTGTTCTTTTTAAAGACAACCGGCACCGACATGCTGGTGGTGCATTACAAGAGTGCGCAACAGGTGTTTCCCGATTTGATTGCCGGCCGCGTGGACTTTACGGTCGACACCATTGGATCCGCGCGCGTACACGTGGATTCCGGCAAGGTGAAACTCATCGCCATGGCCTCAAGCCAGCGCACGCCCCTGTACCCGCAGGTACCCACCATCCGCGAACTTGGGTATCCGGATTTCGCGGTGGAATCATGGATCGGGCTGTTTGCCCCCGCGCGCACGCCGGCCAATCTGATTGACAGATTGCGCCTTGAGATTGAGCGCACCATGAAGATGCCGGATTTCCGCGTTCAGATGGAAGGCAATGGGGCGCAGATGATTTCGATGTCGGGACGTGAAAGCGAAAGCTTTGTCAAATCGGAAATCGCGCGCTGGACGCCGTTGATCCGGCAGGCTGGCATTACGGCAGAATGAATATCGTGAGTTGGGTCCGGCGACTAACGCCCGCTTCCCGCACGACCCCGCCAGCAAACCAATGACGCGGCAGTCATCCGCCATCGCAAAAGGGGAGAAGAATCATGGGTGAATTCATAGGCATAGGCACCACGCACAGCCCGCCGCTGATGATGCCGGACAAGGGACGCCAGAGCATGTTCGAGGAGTCGCTAAAGGCGCCGAACGTTGACCCGAAATTCCGGGATGTCAAGAACTGGCCCGCGGACATGGTCGCCGAAATGGGCAGCGACCGCGGCGTTACCGCCTCCACGCGGCATCGCGAACGCCTGATCGCCTGCTTCAACCAGCAGCGCAAGATCCTTGATGACTACAAGCCGGATTTCATCATCATTTTTGGTGATGACCAATACGAAAATTTCCAGGAAGACATCATTCCGCCCTTCTGCATTTTCGGTCTGGATGACACCTTCGAGACCGAACCCTGGAAGAAGGCCCGCTATGGCCGCGATGAAAACGCCTGGGGTCATCCCAAGGACTGGAAGCTCAGGCTGCACGGCCATCGTGAAGGCGCCAAGTGCGTGGCCACCGGCCTGATCCGGCGCGGCATGCCGATCGCCTATGCCTACAAGTTGCTGCACCAGGAGGCACTACCACAGGCCTTCCAGAACACGGTGATGTACCTGGATTACGACGTCAAGGGTTTCCCTTATCCGATCGTGCCGTTCCAGATCAATGCCTACGGCAGCGACGTGATCGTCACCCAGGGCCGCAGCCGTGCGCGCCAGTTCGAGGACATTTCCAAACAGGGCCTGCCCGATCCGCCCGCTCCCTCGCCCGCAGTCTGCATGGACCTGGGCGTGAAGCTCGCAGAGACGATCATTGCCAGCCCCTACCGTGTGGTGCTGATGGCCTCATCGAGCTGGTCTCACTCGAGCCTCTCCGCCAACACCGGCCACATCATTCCCGATCACGCCTCCGACAGGCGCCTGCTCGAGGCGTTCAGGAACGGTGATTACGACTACTGGCATTCCCTGAGCGGCGAGCAGCTGGAGGCCGCGGGGCAGCACGAGCTTCTGAACTGGATGCCGATGATGGGCGCAATGTCGGTGCAGCAAAGAAAGCCGGTGGTGCTGGATTACGCCGAGACTTACCTTTTCCAAGCCAACAAGGTGTTCGCGCATTTTCCAGTGGTCCCCGCCTGAATCAGGTCTGCACCCTGATGTCCATGCCCCCTGCGCCGGCAATCGCAACCCGCGCGGCGCGGGTACTCACACTGATCTTCAACGCGATTGCACTTGCCCTCTGTTGCCACTGCGGCGGTGCGCTGGCGCAGCCGGCGCCAAAGCTCGTGGTGTTCCTCGTCATCGACGGGTTGCCGCAGCGCCAGGTACTGGATTATCGCGATCAGCTTGCGCCCGACGGCTTTCGCCGCTTTCTGGACCGAGGCGCATGGTTTTCCGAAGCGTATTACGGACACTCGCACACGGTCACCGCGGCAGGACATGCCACCATGCTGACCGGAGCCTATCCGCATCGCACCGGCATCATTGGCAATGAATGGACGGATCCGATCTCCGGAGCGCAGGTTTACTGCACCAGCGATGACGCCCATGCCTATCTGGACAATGACACACCGAAACTCGCCGGCACCAGCCCGCGAAACCTGAAGGTCGAAACCCTGGGCGATGTTCTGCGCCGAAAAGATCCCCGCGCCAAAATGATCGGCATCTCGGCCAAAGACCGCGGCGCCATCCTTCCCGCCGGACACTCGGGAACGGCTTATATGTATATGGCGGAATCCGGGCGGTTTGCCTCCAGCACCTACTACATGAAGGAGCACCCGGCCTGGGTGAAGGCGTTCAACAATACAAAGCACGCGGACCGTTATTTCAAGGCAACGTGGTCGCCCCTCCTGCCCGATGCGGCGTATGCGAGGTCCCTCCCGGACGAGCGACCGTGGTACGGACCCGGAGGAAAGCTGCCGAAGACTTTCGGCGACAACCAGGCAAGACCCGACGCCGCGTTCTACGGATCGCTGCTGCCCAGCCCTTTCATGGACGAGATGACGCTCGACTTCGCGCGCGCTGCGTTGGCCGGCGAAAGTCTGGGCACGGATGACGTCACGGACATCCTCTCGGTCAGTCTTTCCGGACACGATTACGTGAACCACGCCTGGGGCGCCGAATCACGACTCTCGCAAGACCACTTTCTGCGTCTTGACCGGATGCTTGAGTCTTTTTTCAAGGATCTTGACCGAACCGTCGGGCCGGACAACTACGTTGCCGTGCTCACGGCGGATCACGGGTTCACACCGGTGCCCGCCTACAGCAAATCCCAGGGACTCAACGCCGACCAGCAGGATCTCAGCGGCGCGCTGAACCGCCTGAATGCAGGACTATCCTCGCGGTTCGGTGCCGGCCGCTGGGTGACCGGATGGTCGGCCGATGGGGTGTTGCTCAACCGCAACCTGAGTGCTGCAAACCGCATCGACCGACCTGCGTTGGACGCCGAAGCAAGCAGACTGCTCCTGGCCGAACCGGGCATCATTGCCGCATTCAGCCGTGCGGAAATCGAAGGCGATTCGCTGCCCAAGAACACACCCTTTCTCGCCCAGGTGCGCAACGCCTGGCACCCCGAACGATCGGCCGATATCCAGCTGGTGATCAGGCCGTACTGGCTGTTCGGGTCACCCGGACGCACCGGCACCAGCCACGGCTCCCCGCACGTGTACGACACCCATGTACCGATACTCGTTTATGGTCCGCAGTGGGTAAAACCCGGTCGGGTCGATGCGCGGGTCGAAGTCGTGGATATCGCGCCCACCCTCGCAAGACTGATCGGCACCGCCGCTCCCTCGGCCTCCGAGGGCAAACAGCTGCTACTGCCGAAAATCCGTTGAAACAGATTTGTGAAAAATCGAACGGCATTTCTCGCCCGAATCGAAAATCTCTTAAGGAAACACCGATCAAGTCGGTTATCAAATCCCTGCCAATCAGCGTTTCCCTCTGCAATGGGGGAGTTACGAGGGGGCGTAGGTCGAATGGTACTTACTTAATCTTTTTCGGGTGTCCATGTTTGCGGACATGCTCTGTAATTGTGGCGCGTGGTTTGTC
>CAIUKQ010000162.1 GCA_903899705.1 uncultured beta proteobacterium | reverse complement strand
CGGACAGCTCCACGATCTGAAGCGTTCGGTGAAGTCGGTTGCCTTCGCCTTGGGCTATCATCATTCGCCTGATTTCAGCCGTGCTTTCAAACAGCATTTCCGACTCACAGCGAGTCGCTCCAGACTGCAATCTTTGCCCGAATCGAGTGCATCATCGGGCGTCGTATAGCGGGTGATGGTTGTCGGCAAGGTGCGAACCTCGCCTTGAATTCCGACGCTGAAAAGAAATTGGTCGAGCCCATGATGGCTTCGCTAGGCGTGGGCGAACCCCCGTGAAACTGGGCACAACCGGATTGCTTCTCTATGCGTTCCCGCGATCGCTGGCATGGTTCGCCGCCAACAACGACCGCGAGCTCGCCTACCGGACTGGCGGTGCCAATCTGGGATTTCTTGCGACGATTTCGTTTGAGCCGACCCGTTGGGCTCAATCCCAAGCTTCGTCGCTTGACGGCAACCCGGTGGGAGCCTTGATTTCGCGCAACGTCGGTTTCACACGAAAACCGCTCCCGGTGCCAGTTGCAGACCCACCCCGTCCGATTTTTGCCAGCAAGCCCCTGTTGTTCACCCCCCCCGTGTCGTATCCGCTGCGCTTCCTAAGGCTTCTTTACCCCTGCAGGCCTAAGGAGGCCTCGGGTTTGGCTTTCTCCCGCCGCCGATAGTCCCTGCCAGGTCCCGAACCCCGCGAATATCCGGTCTCCTTTCAGTTTCGCAAAGCAAGATGGCTCCAATGAGGATTTACGTAGCGCTCACCTTTATCACGTCCTTTGTCTCCCCCTGCGGGTTGTTTGCCCAGCACAGCTACCTGCCGTCGGATATCGACGATGGCCGGCGCATTTACGAGACGAGTTGCGGAACCTGCCATGGCGCTTTTGGCGACGCGGTCCCGGGCATCGATCTCGGGCGCGGACAGTTCCGGAGGGCGAAGAGCGACGAGGATCTGGTGCGCATCATTCGCAGCGGCATCCGCGACACAACGATGCCGCCATTCAACTTCACGGAGGCTCAGACCACCATGGTCGTTGCCTACCTTCGCAACATGACCGTGATGCCCGTGGATCGCAACGCCCCGATCGAGGTGCTCGGGCCACCCGGCGACGCCACGCGGGGCAAGGTCATTTTCGAAGGAAAGGGGAAATGCCTGGCCTGTCACTGGACCAACGGTGCCGGCAATATCACCGGACCCGACCTGAGCAGCCTCAACGGAGGCCGTGGCCGGCGCTCGCCGGCCGAACTGCGCCGCTCGCTGCTGGAGCCCAACGCAGAGGTCCGCCCGGAAAATCGCACGATTCGCGTCGTCACCAAGTCGGGCGCAACCAGCACCGGGAATCTCCTGAACCAGGACACCGACACGATCCAGTTGCTCGACCCCAAACTCGGCTTGGCTTCGTTCATGAAGGCCGACCTTAAAGAGTTTGAGCTGGTTCCCTCTCCGATGCCCTCGTTCAAAGGGCTGCTGACCGATCAGGAATCGGCCGATGTCATCAGCTATCTACTTTCCCTGAAATGAACCGCCCCATGAAATGCTTCCGCGCACTGATCCTGATTCTGGTTGGAGTGACTTCACTTCACGCCGACGTAACTTTTGACCGCATCGTCAAGGCCGGCCAAGAGCCGCAAAACTGGCTGACGTACTCCGGGAATCTGAACAGCCAGCGCTACAGCCTGCTGGATCAGATCACTCCGGCCAACGTCAAGGGCCTGGAGCTGCAATGGGTCCTCCAAGTGCGGACGTTGACCGGCGCCGACAAGTGGGAGGCCACGCCGCTGGTCGTCGACGGAGTGATGTACACGACCCGTCCCCCGAATGAGGTTGTCTCCTTGGACGCGGCGACCGGCCGCATCTTCTGGACGTATACCCACACGCCATCGCAAGCGACCCGGGTGTGCTGCGGGCGGGTGAATCGAGGACTGGCCATAGTCGGCGAGACGTTATTCCTGGCCACCCTTGACGCCCGCTTGATCGCGCTTGATGCCAGGACCGGGCGGGAGCTCTGGAACATCCAACCCGATGGTGTCGCTCCGGAGTTGGGCTATTCCTTCACCTCGGCGCCGCTGGTGGTAAAGGACAAGGTCCTCACCGGACCGGCGGGCGGGGAATACGGGATCCGCGGATTTATCGCAGCCTTCGACGCGAAGACCGGAAAGGAAGCATGGCGTTTCAATACCATTCCCGGGCCCGGCGAACCCGGTCACGAGACATGGACCGAGACGACATGGCAGCACGGTGGAGCCCCAATCTGGCTGACGGGCTCGTATGATCCCGATCTGAATCTCACCTACTGGGGCGTGGGAAATCCCGGTCCCGACTGGAACGGTCAAGACCGTCCGGGCGACAACCTGTATTCTGATTCGG
>CAIUKQ010000161.1 GCA_903899705.1 uncultured beta proteobacterium | reverse complement strand
GGCCGCCTCGGCCGCCGCCGGCGCGGGAGTCTGCGCATGGGCGGTGGTCGGCCGGGCGAAATAGAGCGAAACCGCGAACATGATCATGAAGCACATGCCCACGCCGAGGAGTTTGCCCCCGAAAAGCGCGTAAAAATATTTACGCTGCTGGGGGTCACGCATCTTGGTGACGAAGTTAGTTAAGGTGAATTTCTTCATACGGTGCTCCTTTTTTTGACTGCTGTGTGGATGTGGATGGGTGGGACTTGATCACGCTGACCGATCAAAAATCGCCGAGGGACAGGGCTGACAGAAAATGCGCCCTGCAAGCCTGGCCAAGGACCGGAACGACCGCGCCGAGGAAGGTCGGTCCGGTTGGGCCAAGGCCTGGATTAATCTGTGAGTGCGCATGTTGAGTATCCGTCCGCCGGAAAATTAATGGCGGCTATGTTCAAGACCCCGTTGAGCACCTCGCATACCACGTGCTCAATTTATTTTTAACGATATGTATTTTTTTCCTCAATGACCGATCTGACAGGATTCGATCCCACGCAA
This sequence comes from uncultured beta proteobacterium, assembly GCA_903899705.1. GTDB lineage: Bacteria > Pseudomonadota > Gammaproteobacteria > Burkholderiales > SG8-39 > 2-02-FULL-62-17. The sequence goes on along the minus strand of CAIUKQ010000161.1, from coordinate 4,669 downwards.
AATAACCGTGTAGCTTTAAAATATATAAATAACTCTTTTATAGTTATTTACTAACTTTTGTCGCTGATCCAAGCATGCTTAAATACCGGCATAATTTGGCACTAGAACAAGTTTCCTAAAATTATATCTCAATATTAAATCACTAAATTGATTTTTTATTGAGCTTATTGTCGGAGCCTTAAACTGGCCTCCGCCATCGTTTTGGGCCTCGCCAAACCCAGCCCGAATCAAGGTGTCGGTGCGTTTTGCCTCATGGACTCCGAGGTCAGGCGTTGCGCTGTTGCCGACCTCGCTGAAGCCGGCGACCGCGGCTGCAATATCAAGCACCGTCGCGCAAATTAACCCACAAACCGGTAGCCAATGCCCGATTCCGTGCGGAAGTAGACCGGTTCGTCCGGATCCTCCTCGAGCTTTTCCCGCAGCCGGCGCACATAGACATGAAGATAATGCGTCTGCGGCTTGGCATCGGGGCCCCAGATGGCGCTGAGAATCTGGCGGTGTGTCAGAACTTTTCCCCGGTGCTGGATGAAGAGCCTGAGGAGCGAGTATTCCTTGCCGGTGAGCTTGATCGGCACCCCCTTGATCGCGACGACCCGCTGGAGAAAATCCACCTCGATGTTGCCGTGACGGGCGCTGGTTGTTTCCTCCGTCAGTTTCGGACGGCGCAGGAGCACGCGTATGCGGGCCAGTAGTTCGCTTTCCCCGAATGGCTTGGTCAGGTAGTCCTCGGCCCCCGCATCGAGGGCCTCGACCTTGCGGTCCTCTTCCCCGTGGACGGACAGGATCAATACCGGGATCTGGCTCCATTCCCGCAGCTGCCGGAGGACCTCGATCCCGGACATGTCAGGCAGGCCCAGGTCGAGAATGATCGCATCCGGGCGTCGATACGCCGCCTCCTTTAGCCCGAGCGCACCCGTCGCAGCCGTCAGGACCGAATGCCCCGCCTCGACCAAGGTGTTGGAAAGAAGCCGGCGAATCTGGATTTCGTCGTCGATGACGAGGATGTTCGCTTTTTCGGAGGGCGTCATTCTTCCGGAACACTTTCGGGCTTATGGTATGGCAGGTAAATGGAAAAGACCACCCCGCCACCCGGATTGTCGCTCACGACGACTTCGCCACCCTGTGCGGTGACGAAACCACTCACGATAGACAGGCCTAAGCCCAGCCCGCCCGGCAGCGCCTGTTTGCCGCGCTGGAACTTGAGGAAGAGCGCGTCCTTCAATTCCGGCGGCAAACCCGGCCCATGGTCGCTGATGGAAATGCAGATCGTCGGCTCGGGTGTGTTTTTGATTCCACCCTCGATCCTAACCGGCGTGCCCGCGGGCGTGTGAAAGGCGGCGTTATGCAGCAGATTGGTAATGGCCTGCTCCAGCAAAGCCGCGTCGGCCTGCAGCAGGAGCATGCCGGGTGGAATTGTGACCGTCACGGGATGATCCTTGAGGACATCCGTGGTATTGCGCAGCGCGTCATGGATGAGGTCGCGCAGATTGCACCAGTCCAGCCGTGGCTTCAGGGTGCCCGATTCCAGCCGGTTCAGGTTCAGCAAATTGGCCACGAGCCGGTTCAAGCGGTCCGTCGCGGTGCGAATTTCCAGGGCCAGCCCGGCCCGGTTGGCCTCGTTCTGCGTGCCCAGCTTTGAGGTCGCCGCACTCAGCACCGCGAGGGGCGTCCGCAGTTCATGCGAGACACTGTCCAGCAGCGTGCGATGCAATTTTTCCGACTCGGCGAGGAGTTTCTCCCGCTCGGTGACGACACGAAGCTGCTCGCGCTCGATCTGCATCGCGATCTGCGCGGCGAATCCCTCCAGCAGATCCTGAAACGCCGTGAAACTCCGGGCCGTCTCGCCCGGCAAGTAAACCGCCAGGACACCCACGACGCTTTGCGCCCGCAGCAGCGGGAGATAGTGGCCGGTCACCGCGGGAAAATGCGGCGTGAAGCGCCCGGCCTTGATCCCCTGCCTCAAGGCCCACTCGCCCGCCGCCCGTTCATCTTCGCGGTAGAGCTCGATCGCACCGCCGTGCGGCCACAACTGCCCGTCGGCCGTGGCGAGCATCAGCGCGGACCGCCCCTTGAACAACTGGTCCGCCTGGCTGAGGGCGATGGCGATCGCCTGGTCGAACCCCTTGGCCTCCGCCAAGGCCCGCGCCACCTGGAGCAGCGCGGTCGCCTTCTGTTCCCGGATGCGTTCCGTGCGTTCCTGCTCGCGGACCCGCGCGTTGGACCGGCCGGTCACCAGCGCGACGATCACATAGGTGCCCAGCATTAACACATCCTCGAAACTGGTGATCGCGAGCGAGCCGACGGGCGGGATCACGAACAGGTCCCACATCAAGGCGCTGAAAATCCCGGCGAAAATCACCGGGCCGAGCCCGACCCGCATGCTCAGGGTGACCACGGCGATCAGATAAACGATGCCGAACGACAGATGGCTCGTCGGGGCGACAAACAAGGCCGCGATGGTGACAGCGGCAACGACGAGAAACACCTCCGCGTACTCCCTGAATTGGGAGGGCTTGCGTTCGTTCAGCTCAAAAACATGGACAGGGGGGCGCACAGGAAGGAGGACCTCGACGGTCACCCATTCAATTCAGCCTCACGGGCCGGCTGCAATGGCGGAACGAATTTTCGTGGCCAGCCCGTATGCCGTCGATCGTCACCCGGCCCGACCGACGAGGATGCCGGCCGGTCCCGCAAGCTAGCGCTCCTGCTTGAGGCCGGGGTACAACCGGCTGACCTTGCGGCGCACGGCCGCCTTTTCGGCAGGCGTGCCATCCTGCGACACACGGGCCAATGCGTTTCGGGCATGCGCTTCATCCTCGATCGGATACCTGCGTCCAGGGAGCGCAAAAGCGCTCGTCGGGATTTTCTTCCTGGTCGCGGCCGTCAGTTTTGCCATCGCTCACCTCAATACGCCGGATTGCCCGCCGGGTCAAATTTAGGTCCGCCGAAATTCGCGCGGGGCTTTCCTGCCGGCCGCGAAAACCATTCGCCCCGTTCCGCCGGGCCGGGATTCGCGCAACAGCGTGGGAGTTCCTAGCGGAGCCGCTCCATAACCAACCTGCGTCGTGCCATCCCCGGTAAGCCGAAATGAAAGCCGCATAGGTTCCGGCTTCAAACCATCGATGCCACCAGGATGCCAAAGTAGCGCTATACCCCATAGCGAAGCCGGTTCACTCGGTGCATTATGCGTTTGGCCACACATCCAGATCGCCACCAGGCCGGGATTATAAAACCCGCGATCAACCCGCCTGATGCGTACAACAACCACCACGAAAACCGCAAAAGAACATGAACCTTCTCACTCACCCGCTCCCCCTGATCCGTGCCAGCATCTTAATCGCCATGGGCTTGGCCCTCGGGTCTTCCGTCCAAGCGCAATCCGCCCCGCCGGCCGACGCGAAGATGATGATGAACGGCAAGGCGATGGAGGCCCATCAGGCGGTGACAGAACCCGAGCAGACAATGATGCAGCGCCACGAGGCGATGATGATGGAGATGAAGGGTCAGGACATCGAACTCGCCGCACAGGTGGCGCAGATGAACGGCGCACACGGCGAACAGAAAATTGACCTGATGGCCGCCATCATCACCCGGATGGTGCAGCAGCGGACCGCCATGAACGCGCGCATGGAGACCATGCAAGGGGAGATGAAGATGCCCATGATGCCGTCGGATAAGGAACCCATGTCATCGCAACCAATGATGAAGGGAATGGACGGTAACACGACGGAAGCGCCGAAAGGGCAGAAATAATTTTCGCGCTGCACATGGTCGCCAACGACCTGTCGCGCCTACCCTGATTAACACCGCTGTCACTGCTTGCGGCCTGGATGACCCGGGCGCGGGCCAGCACAGCATACCTTGAAAAGGCTTTATGATGAACCATGCGAACGGATGGATGGGTGGATGGTCGGGCGGAGGCATGTGGATTTGGGCTGGGCTCGGCATAGCGATTGTCGTCCTGTTGGCCGTCGTGATCAGCAGGCTCTCCCGGAAATGATTCCGCACCCGACCGCCGGGAGCGGTGACAATCCCATGCTGATCAAACTAACGTCCGGGAAACCCATGAGTGACCTTGCGGCGGCCCTGCAGACCGCCGTCACGGCCCATCACTTCGGGGTCATGCAGGTGCACAACCTCAAGGAAACCATGAACAAGAAGGGCGTGGATTTCACCCCTGAATGCCTGGTCTTCGAGGTCTGCCAGCCGCAACAGGCGAGGAAGGTGCTCGAAGCAAACATGAGCATCTCCACCGCGCTGCCCTGCCGGATCTCAATCTACGAGGAAGATGGAAAAGCCGTCTTGGCGAAGCTGAAGCCGACCACCCTGCTGGCGATGTTCCATACACCCCAACTGGAAGGTGTGGCGCAGGAGGTGGAGGACACCCGCATCGCGAAGGCGTGGTTCGCCGGCCCGCCGGCCGCGTCGGTCGAGCGGTCCACCGCCCCCGCCCTCCTGCCGATGGCGGTCGCGAGCTGAGCCAAAAGCTGAGGCCGTTGAATTCCGCTTTGGTCGGGAAAGGAAGGAAATCGCTTGGTGGCTTGAGGCAGGAGCCGGCAAGCAGACTCCTACAAATGCATGAGTCCGGCTGAGCCGGAACCATGCAGTTGAACCACCGATTACACCAACGTCCCGTTGGTTTTGGACTTATGTCTTGCAGGGTGGCCGC
>CAIUKQ010000160.1 GCA_903899705.1 uncultured beta proteobacterium | reverse complement strand
TGTCGGCGAAGGCGAGGCACCGCCCTTCCCCGATTTCGAATTCATGGATCTGCCCCCCGCACAGGTGGTGATCCGCCGCGCCGTGGTGCCCTACAACTGGCTGCAGGGGCTGGAAGCGCACCTGGACTCCTCGCATGTGGGGTTCCTGCACAGCGGCTGGACCAAACAGGACACCGCGCACACCGAGAAGAAGCAGCGCGAGATGATCTCCAAGATGCTGCAGGACAATGCGCCGCGTTTCGAGATGGACGACACCAACTACGGTATGCGCGAGGGCGCGCTTCGCGACCTGGGCGACGGCATCACCTATGCGCGCATCCGCGAAGTGGTGCTGCCCTTCCACACCTTCATTCCCGCCCCGCCCAATGCGCACAACAGCAGCCGCATCAGCGTGCCCATCGACGATGAGACCAGCGCCGAGTGGTATGTGCTCTACAACACGACCAATGCGCTGGACCCTGCCATCATCAAGGCTTTCTTTTTCAACACCTCCGACGACCCGGACAATTTCGCCGCCAACCTGGGCGACAAATCCACGCGCTGGGACCAGGACCGCGAGGCCATGAAGAAGGGCCACTTCAGCGGACTGACGAAGAACCTGTCGTTCGAGGATTTCATCGTGCAGGCCTCCATGGGCCGTCGGTTCGACCGCTCGAAAGAGCAGCTGGGTTCGGCGGATGCCATTGTGGTGAAGGTGCGGCGCCTGTTGCTGGAAGCGGCAAAGGCTTTCGAGGCGGGCGCACCGGCCCCCTGGAATTCCGACGATATCAACTACCGCTCGATTCGCGCGCGCTCGGTGGAGTTTGAGGCCGGCAAGACCTGGCGCGAATTTGTTTACGCCAAATCCGGAGCGAAGGCTGAGGCGGTCACCCGCTGACGTTGACGAACGGCGGCGGCGTCTTGAACCGGTGTTACCGGCAAGGCTGCCGCCGCAACGACAACCCCGCCAATACTTTGAAAAATATCAGTTTTTCAGCATATTCTCGTAGTTCGCACCCATCACCTGGGTGATCCGCTCACCAGCATTCAATGCCTTTGCCATGGCCGCTTCGCGCGCCACGATCGATTCCGCAGCTTCAAGAACCCTCTCGATCTCGGCGGCGGCAATGCAGATAACCGCGCTGCCGTCAGCAACCACATAATCCCCCGGGTGGACCATCACATCACCGATGTGCACGGGCACGTTGGTGGCGGCCTCGTGAATGCGCCCGCGCGCCGTGCGCGCGGTGCAACCGCGTGCAAACACCGGAAAATCGTAGCCGCGCGCTTCGTCGATATCGCGCACGGGGCCGTCGGCCACCACGCCTTCCACGCCGCGGACTTTCGCGCCCAAAGTCAGGATGCCGCCCCATGAGCCGGCCTCAATGCCGGTGCGCTGTTCCACCACGATGACATGGCCGGGTCCGGCGAGTTCTATCGCGGCCGTGCACAGGTGGCGCGCGGGTCCCGGCGGCGCGTTGCCGGCGGCCAGTTTGACCGTCACCGCCAGGCCGGCGATGCGCCGCGAGGCGGAGAGTTGCGGCAGGCCGGACACCACACCCGCAACCTTCAGCTTGTCCATGGCATCGGACACGGCGCAACAGTCCAGTTTCGCCAACCTTTTAACCAGCGCTTGTGATTCGGCTTCAGTCATTGATTCCCACCCCAGAGTTATCGCGCAGTGAGCGCACAAACAATTGCCTTTCGCGAGTATGCCCGATGTGCCCGAAACGTTGGAACGGATCCGGCATTGCCACATCCGGAGGGCGCCCCCTATACTTGCGCGCCTGCCATGACACACGGCATACCCCGGAAAACCCCATGCGCTCAAATCACCTGCTCGCCGCCGCTTTGTGCCTGCTCATTGCAACACCGGTTTCGGCACAAAACTATCCGACAAAACCCATCCGCATGATCGTGCCCTTCGCGCCGGGCGGCGTACTGGACGGCCTGTTGCGGCCCATCGCAAGCACCCTGGGCGATGCGCTGGGACAGCCGGTCATCACCGAGAACCGCCCCGGCGCCAACACCGGCGTGGGAACGGGTGTATGCGCCAAGGGCACGCCGGACGGCTACACCATCTGCGGCTCCGGCAGCGGCGTGGCCTTCAATCCTATCCTGTACCGCAGCCTCGGATATGTTCCCGAGAAAGATCTGGTGCCGGTCACCAACATGGTTTTCCTCGACGGCCCCATCGTGGTCAATGCGAGCCTGCCCATCACCAACATGGCGACCCTGGTGTCCTATGCGAAAGCCAATCCGGGCAAACTCAATTTCGGCTCCTTCGGGGAGGGAAGCCCGGGGCACCTCTACATTGAATGGATCAAGAACCGCGCCGGCATCGATGTCGCGCACATTTCCTACAAGGGCGCCGCGCCGGTCATCACGGCATTGCTCGCCAATGAAGTGCAGATGATCTACATGGCCACCGGCGCCATCCTGCCGCACATCAAGGCGGGCAAGGCGAGGGCCATCGTCATGCCCAGCCCCACGCGCTCCCGGTTTCTCGCCGACGTACCCACCTTTGTCGACGAGGGATACGACTTCAGGCCTTCGTCCTGGTTCGGCCTGTTCATGACAGCGGGCACCCCGCCCGCGATCACCGGCCGCATGCACTCCGAGGTCCGCAAGATTCTCTACACT
>CAIUKQ010000159.1 GCA_903899705.1 uncultured beta proteobacterium | reverse complement strand
GAGGGCGAGTCGCTGCGTGCCTCGATCGGCCGGCAGCTTTCTGAAGTGACGGCCCGCGAGTTCAGGACGCTGGGTCTGCAGCTTGGCTACTGGTACGAAGACTCCCCGATCTGCGTCGCCGATGGGACGCCGCATCCACCGAACGATCCGCACGAATACCATGCCTCGGCCCGTCCCGGGTCACGCGCGCCGCATGTGAAGCTATCCGACGGCAGTTCCATCATGGACAGATTCGGTGCGGGTTTTACGCTGCTTTGCCTGTCGCCGGTGGCACCTGACACCGGGCCGATGGCAAGGGCAGCAGCGGCTCGCAAGCTGCCGCTCGACATCGTGAAGCTGGCGAACGATGAGATGCGCGCCGAAGTCCTTCGAATCTACGAAAGAAATTTTGTTTTGGTGCGGCCCGACGGCCATGTGGCCTGGCGCGCCGACGAACTGCCGTCGGATCCTCTGGTCGTTATCGACCGTGTGCGCGGCGCCTAGAGGCGGATTCCCTCAATCCCGCCAGCTATTCGCCCCGCAATCCCAGGCGCTTGACCATGCGCGCGTCGCGATCCGCTTCTGATCGAATTCGCCTGTCGAATTCTTCCGGCGTGGAACCGATCACCTCCAGCCCCGCAGCTGTCAGACGCTGCGCGACCTCAGGTTGTCGTATGGCTTCGTTGAAGGCCTGGGCAAGCTTGTTGATGATGGGGCGCGGGGTGCCGGCCGCCACAAATATGCCGGTGCTACCGGACATGTCAAAGCCCGGCAGGCCGGATTCGCTGACGGTCGGCACTTCCGGCGTCAGCGTTGAGCGCCGCGCCATGCTGAACGCCAGAACTTTGAGTCTGCCGGCCTTGACGGCCTGGCCGATCGTCGGGTAGCCGATGAAGGCAAGCGGCACTTCGCCTGTCAGCATTGCTGGCACCGCCTGCCCCGCGCCTTTGAAGGGGATGTGAGCGAAATCCACGCCGGCCTGCAATTTGAATTCTTCCATGGTGATGTGGTGGATCGATCCGTTGCCGGCGGACGCGTAAGGCATGGGCTTTGGCATGGCCCTGGCGAGTGCGATCAATTCCGCGGTGCTGCGAACGCCCAGTGAAGGATGCACCACCAGCCACATGGTGGTCGCCACCGACAGGGTCACCGGCGCGAGGTCGCGGTAGGGATCAAAGGGCATGCCGGGGAATATGAGCGGATTGATTGTGAAGATGCCCGAGCTTCCAACAAGCAGCGTATGGCCATCGGGTGCCGACTTGGCGACGGCATCGGCTGCCAGGTTGCTACCTGCCCCCGGGCGGTTCTCCACGACGAAGGGCTGGCCGAAGGCGTCGCTCAGGGCTTTTGCAGTCAGCCGCGCAAAAGTGTCCGGATTGCCGCCGGGCGCCAGGCCGACCAGCATGCGCACGGTGTGGTTCGGATAGTTGTCTGCGCCGCGGTTGGTCTGCGCGAACGCGGCGGCGCTTGCGAAAATTAATGAAGCAGAGAGCAATGCCTTTGTGCGCGACACGACGCCCGAATTCACGCCTGACCCCATACGTTTCGCGCCACTTCCACCACGCGGGCGAGCTTTGCACGCTCGGCTTCGATGGCGCTGTCATCGCCAAGGAACACGCCGGTAGCAAAGCCGCACTGCGGGCTGATGGAGAACTGGTCGCGGTCGGCATACCGGCATGCCTCGTCAATGCGCTGCTTCAGAAACTCGACGGATTCAAGCGCCGGTTTGCGTGAATGCAGGAGTCCCAGAACCGCCCGCTTGTGTTTGGGCAGCAGGCGCAAAGGCTCGAAACTTCCCGAGCGGGGATCGTCGTATTCCAGAAAATAGATATTCGTCCTGATTCTGCCGAACATGGCTTCGGCAATCGGTTCATAACCAATGGCCGCCTGCCAGCTCGGGTCCTGGCTGCGGCAGACGTGGACGCCAACAGTCATGCTCTTGGGTGCGCCGTCCATCACTGCGTTCAGCGCATCCACGTAGACTCGCAGCAGGTCCTGCCAGTCGTCGCCGCGCGCGGCGAGCAACTCGCGCACACGCGGATCGCCGAATTTGACCAGCGATGTTTCGTCGATCTGGACATAGGTGCAGCCTGCGCCCGCGAGGGCATTGAGTTCCTGATGGTAGGCCGACACCAGGTCGGACCAGAAGGCATCCAGATCCGGATAAACGTCGCGGCTAATATGCTGGCGCCCGGCGCGGTAGTGAATGTAGCCGGGGCCGGGCAGTGTGAATTTGCCGGTACGGCTGGTCACGGATTTGAGAAACGCAAAATCCCTGGCGTTCTGCGGACCATTCCACTGAATGCGATCGACCACGCGCGGAATCCGGCGTGCCATGCGATGTCCGTGCGAAGCGGAACTTTTCCAGCCTTCAGGTTCCGTCAATTCAACCGAGACCCCGCGTATGCCTTGGGTCGTGAAGGAGTCCGAATAGGTGCCGCGGCGGAATTCTCCGTCGGTGACGACCTGTAGACCCACGTCTTCCTGCAATGCGACCACCTGCCTGATTGCCGCGTCCTCTGCATCCCGCAGCGCGGCCTGATCGATTCGTCCGGCTTCGAATTCCTTTCGGGTCTGAACCAGCGCCGTCGGGCGCACCAGGCTGCCGATGTGTTCTGCACGGAAGGGAAGGCTGATTTTGGCGGAATTGATCATACGGGCTACTGGAAGCCTTTCTCGGACATGTCGAACATGTTGCCTTCGGGGTCTGCGGCCCTCACTTCCGCATAGGGGCGGTCAGCGGGACGCTTGGCGGGCGGCTTGAGGCCGAACTTGACGATGCGTTTGGTGAGTTCTTCCTTGTTCTCAACGCTGAATCCGAAATGGTTCAGCCCGCAGGTGGGTGTCGCGCCGTCGATGTTGAATGGCAGAAGCGCGAGTGTGAGGTAGCCGTCGCTCACGAAACAGGCGGTGCCGGTATCACGGATCAGTTCCATCTCGAACACCTCCTGGTAGAACTTCGCCAGCTTTTGCGGGTCCTGGGCAAACAATGCGAGGTGACGTATTTTCGGTTTGGCCATGATGCCTCCTTATTGGTCGATTGAAATTCCAAGTTCCCTTACGAGCGTGGCGGTTTTGCGAATGTCGGCGCGTATATAGGCGTCAAATTCCGCGGGGCCCAATTCCCGGGCATAGATTCCCTGTGGTTCCAGCCTTGTCCAGATTTCCTTCTCCTGGGCAGACTGCCGGATATCGCGGCTCAGTCGCTGCATCGCCGATTGTGGCACTTTCGCCGGCGCCACGAATCCAAAGTAGGTGACGTATTCATATCCCGGGAGATCTGCGGCGTGCTCAACGGTGGGCAACTCAATCGGTTCGCGCATGGGAGAAACGGAGGTGACTGCAAGGGCGATCAGTTTTCCTTCGCGTATCGGTTGCAGCAGTAGGGGTACCCCGACGAACATGGCGTGGACACGGCCGGCGAGCAGGTCGGGGAGGACCGTACCCTTGTAGGGAATGGCAACAAGGTCGATGCCGGCCTTCGCTGCAAAATAGGCTCCGGCAAGGTGAGTGGTTGAGCCCGCACCCGCGGTCGCGTAGTTCACGGTTCCCGGGTTTCGCTGCGCATGGGAAATGAAATCCTTGACTGTGCGAACACCCAGTTTCGGATGAACTGCTATTAGGCCTGGCGCCTCTGCGACCATGGCGATGCCGGCGAAATCCCTTTCAGTGTCGTAAGGCAAGCTCGATCGAAACGTAGGATTTGCCGAGTGTTGCGAGTTGACTATAAGGATGGTGTGGCCATCGGGATTCGCTTTCGAGAGATATTCACTCGCAATAACCCCGCTGGCGCCGGTCTGATTGATGATTACCACCGGCTGTCCCGCATGGCGGGAAAGACTGGATGCAAAGGTTCGTGCAACGAGGTCGGCGATCGAACCCGCGGGCAGGGGCACAATCAGCTGAATCGGCTTTGTGGGAAAGGTCTCCTGCGACCGGGCGGCACCCACTGCAAATGACAGCGCCATCGCTACGAAAGCTGGATTGAGCAAGCGGTACAAATTCATCGGCATGGAATCCGTGTTGAATCCAGGAAGGGATATTGAATTCTGCCGGGACTCCCCGACCCGGCGGCGGGATTGACGGCACAATTGCAATCGCGGCACAAGCTTAACGTGCAATCGGATTTCCGATTGCCTGTCAGTCGGGGAGAGCGGATTTTGAACGTCTGGCTTCAGGTGGTAACGGGCGCATGTGTGGCGGCATCGCTGCTGGGCGGACGCGAAGTGGCAGCACAAACCTACCCGGCCAAACCCATAACCATCATCAACCCCTTTGTCGCGGGCGGTGGCGGTGACATCGCGGGACGAACCATAGGAAGTGCGCTCTCGCAGGCACTGGGACAATCCGTCGTCATCGAAAGCAGGCCGGGTGGCGGCGGATCCATCGGACTTCAGGCGGTGGTCAAAGCGGCACCCGATGGCTACACGCTGGGAATAGGTCCTTCAGGAACGCTGACGATTCTGGCGAACCTGATCAAGTTGCCATTCGACACCGTGGCGGATATCACGCCGATTTCCGGGCTGACCCACAGCAGTTTTCTGATCATAGTGCCCGCCGCCAGCCAGATTCTTTCTGTCGCGGATCTGATACGTCGGGCAAAGGCGGCACCCGGCACTCTCAATTTCGGATCCAATGGCATTGCGTCAACCCAGCACCTGGCGGGCGAACTGTTCAAGAGCACTGCTGGCATTGATATCGCGCATGTGCCCTACAAGGGAGGGGCTGAGGCCACCACTGCCGTCATCGGCGGACAGGTGGACCTCGCGATCGTCGGGCAGGCGGGTATAGCCGCGCCAGCGCGGGCCGGCCGGCTGCGGGTGATCGCCGTAACCGGGAGAGAAAAGCTGATCGCCATCTCGGATGCACCCACCGTCGCGCAATCCGGATATCCGGATTACGAGGTCACCGGCTGGCTGTCGTTGGTAGGTCCGAGGAATATGCCCGCGGCGATCGTCAGGCGTCTGAACGCGGAAGTGGTGAACGCGCTGCGTTCGCCGGAGGTGCAGGCAAGAATGAGTGGTGGCGGTTCGGAAAATCCCTATCCCACCACGCCGGAAGAACTTGGTCGCGCTATACGCACGGATTTTGCCAAATGGGGCAAGGTCATTCGAACGGCCGGAATCAAGATCGACAATTGACCGGATCAGGGGGCCGTGCGTGTTTCCCGCCTTGCCGGTGCCCAAGGATTCGCGCCAGATGCAAATGTGCCCGCAGATGCAGGCAAGTCATCTTCGAATTCCTTGATTGGTTTTGGAGCATCAGGCTGAGATCGCCTGCG
>CAIUKQ010000158.1 GCA_903899705.1 uncultured beta proteobacterium | reverse complement strand
GTTCCTCAGTTTTCGGCATTGACGTGCAGATTCCGGGAATGGTGTACGCGACGTTGTTGCGTTCACCGGTCGAAGCGGGCGTGCCACAGTTGATAGATGACGCGACGGCCCTGAAGGTTCCGGGCGTATTACGCACGATCAAGCTAAGGGATGCGGTGGCTATTGTCGGGGAGACCGTCGAAGCCGTGTTCAAGGCTCGCTCATTGCTCAAAGTAACCTGGGATGGGGGAGATACGAAAGCGTACGATAGCGAGAAAGCGCTTGTTGAATTTGTTCGCCGTGTCAGAAACCCGGCTGAAAAAGGTGTGCATTACGTTAAGGAAGGTGACACGGATTCTGCGTTGTCGGCGGCTGAAAAGGTCGTCCGGGCTGAGTATCAGGCCGACTATGTTTATCACGCGCAAATGGAGCCCATTAATGCGGCTGCCCGTGTAAACGATGCTGGCGACGAGGCTGAGATATGGATTGGTACGCAGGCACCGACGACTATGTTGGCCGCTGCGGTGGCTACGCTAAAGACGACACCCGAGAAAATCCGATTTCACCAGCATTTTTTTGGTGGCGGATACGGCCGACGATCATCGTCGGACATGGTGCCCTACGTGCTGTTGATCGCCAAGGAAATGAAGCGACCAGTCAAGATGATTTGGACTCGCGAGCAGGATGTAAAGGCTGGGAAGTTGCGGCCAATGACTGCGCATCATCTTGAGGCCGGATTTGATAAAGACGGCAACTTAGTCGCGTGGAAGCACCGCCTGGCGGGAGAGGCCGTGACGCGCTACACCCAACCGTGGCGCTGGAAGTCAGGCAACGGCATCGATCCGCTTTGCGTCGATGGCAGCACCACCCGCTACGAGATCGCTAATAAATCAATCGAATATTTTCATGAAATTCGTGGTGTGGGGCTAGCCTCATGGCGCGGTATCGGTTCGGGCTACAACAAATTTGTGATTGAGTCATTTATCGATGAACTCGCCCACGCACAGAAGGTCGACCCGGTCGCGTTTCGTCTGCGTTTAATGTCGAAACAGCCGCGCGCGCGTAATGTGGTTGAGATCGCAGCCAAAATGGCTGACTGGGGCGGGAAGTTGCCTCCCGGACACGCACTTGGCATTGCTTTTACCGATGCCTATCAGACGCCCACTGCCGGGGTTGCGCAGGTTTCGGTCGATAGGAATTCAGGCTTGATACGGGTACATCGGTTTTGGACCGCTGTTGATTGCGGTATCGTCGTCAATCCTGATACCGTGCTGCAGCAGACAGAAGGCAATATCATCATGGGAATAAGTTCCTGTCTCAAAGAGCGCATCACATTTCAGAACGGTGAAATCCAGCAATCCAATTTTTCCGATTACCCGGTCATGCGAATGTCGGAGATGCCGGAAATATTCATTAATGTAGTTCAATCGGCGCACCGCCCTTCCGGCATCGGGGAAATCGCCTTGCCTCTGGTTGGCGGGGCAATCGGTAACGCCGTCTTTACGCTAACAGGGAAGCGTCTGCGTCATATGCCGTTCACCCAGGAACGTATGCGAGCCGCGCTAACCGCAAGCGCGTGAGGTTTCGCTAATTATAGGTTGCCGGATATTACGTAGGGGCGAGGACCGTCTAGTTAATCTGGCACCCAAGGGGGTCAATGGTGACCTGCCCCCTATAGGCCGTACCAATTAAAAGTAGAGAAGTCCGTCAATTTATGGAGAATGACGGACATGAAGACGAGCAGATATAGCGAAGAACAGATCATCGGGTTCCTGAAACAGGCCGATGGGGGAATGCCGATCAAGGAGCTGTGCCGCAAGGGCGGTTTCAGCGATGCCACCTTTTACAAGTGGCGGGCCAAGTTCGGCGGCATGGATGTGTCAGACGCGAAGCGGCTAAAGGAGCTCGAAGGCGAGAACGCCAAGCTCAAGAAGCTGCTTGCAGAAGCGCACCTGGATATTCATGCCCTCAAGAGCGTTTTCGGCTCAAAGCGTTAGCCCCACAGGTCAAGCGCGAAGCCATTGTGCAGATCATCGAACGATTCGATCTGTCCGAGCGCCGAGCATGCTCTCTTGTGGGGCTATCCAGAAACAGTTACCGCAACCCGCCGCAGCCCGATCAGCAGACCAAGATGCTGAGCGCTGCAATCATCGATATTGCCCAGGTCAGACGACGCTTTGGCTATCGACGGATCCATGATCTGTTACGCCCGGAGTTCCCCGAGGTGAATCACAAACGCGTGTACCGGCTCTACAGCCTTGCCAAACTGGCCGTGCGCAAGAGGAAGAAGGTCAAGCGGCCAACGAACGAGCGGGTGCCGCTACAGATCGCCCAGCGCGTCAATGAGGTGTGGAGTATGGATTTTGTGAGCGACAGCCTGACCAACGGCCGGCGTATTAAGTGCTTTACCGTAGCGGACGATTTTAGCCACGAGTGCGTGGACATTGCGGTCGACTACGGCATCGGTGGCCAGTATGTAACCCGGTTGCTGGATCAAGCGGCGTTGTTTCGGGGCTACCCGGATGTGGTGCGCACCGACAACGGACCCGAATTCACCAGCCGAGCGTTCATGGGCTGGGCACAGTCCCATGGCATTCGCCACATCCTGATCGAACCGGGCCGGCCAATGCAGAACGGCTACATCGAGAGCTTTAACGGCAAGTTCAGGGACGAATGCCTGAACGATCATTGGTTCGAGACCCTTCCCCAAACCCGGGCAACAATCGCCGCCTGGCGGCAGGACTACAACGAGGTTCGCCCTCACAGCAGTTGCCGACGGATGCCGCCCGCCAAGTTCGCCGCTTTGCATCGGCAGAATTCTGCTGATGCAAAGCAACACACCACAGAAAGAATCCTTTAACCTTGCAACCGGACTTCCTGCCAATCAACTGGTACGGCTAAAGGGGGCAGGTCAACTTTTACCCCCGATTGGCGGGTTACTACGACGGGGTCATCAGCTGGTATCTCGATTCCTTCTTGATTAAGTAGGACGAGGATGAGGATGAGGAGGCGCTCAGGTGATGCTGTTCGCACGATTGATTCAGGTAACCAGCATCCAAAGGCCTCCCCAAAGTCGGCACGGGGGTGGTCGAGTTGATGCGCGATGGGGAAGTATGCGGTCGTCTGTCGATAGCATTCACCGATTTAGAAAATATGCGCACTGCACCTGCTGGCGTTTTATTAGGCTAGGTCATCTGGTAGGGCGGTGAGTTTTTCGCTAAAGATAAGTTACGGCGCTTGGTGGTCTTGTGCGATTGGCCGTTGACAACAACACCAAATTGAATCAGCCTGCAGCTTATAAATAAATACCGTAAAACCG
>CAIUKQ010000157.1 GCA_903899705.1 uncultured beta proteobacterium | reverse complement strand
TTAAGTAAGTACCATTCGGCTTGCGCCCCCTTTTTAATGGAATGCCGAATATCGGTCAGAAGGATTGTTCCAACTCATGCGCAGTCTCATCATCGCCGAGTTTGCGTACCAGTCGTGCCTTGCCGGCTGGCAGCGCGATGGCTGTCGGACCGACCTGGCGAAGCAGTTCCGAGAAATCGAAGCGGCCGTCACTGGCTTTGAAGGGCTCAATCTGCTCGGGTGTTTCCACCGCAGCGTAGCGACGGGCGGCGCGAACGCCATCCTGAACCACGGGTTCACCAGCAATAACCGCATAACCGCTGCGTACGGCGTTCTGGATGCGTGGATGGACTTCTTTTGGCGGAAGCCCGGTTGCGGCGCAGATTTCGGCCACGGTCAGTGCTTTGCGGCTGATCGCCGAAAGAATGGAACGGGTCTTTGGACTAAATTTTGGCGTGCGTTGCATAGACCTCTCCTAATTAAAGGGTTGAAATTACCTAGGTCTCCACACCCACGTGCCCCTTGCTGGATTTTTTACCTAGGGCTTTCTTATAGGACAGAATTGTGCCATGGAAAGTTCAAAAAAGCACTAAAAAACCTGCTCATATCGACCAAATGTCACATTTGGTAACAAAAAAACCCTACAAATTACTGAGAAATAGGGGAATTTCAGGGGTGAACGCCCTTCTCCGGCCTATTATTCCCCCAATTGGTAACTATTTGTCGGGGGGCTTCCGGCCTGCTATCTGGAGTTATCGGCCTGCCGCGCGCAAACTGAAGGGACATTTTGCAATCCTTTTGCGGCTGCCGAATTTCCGGTTTCCGCCGAGTGTTCCTGGGGACAAAAGCATCCATCGGCACATGCGTAAGATGGCGAAGATAATTGCGTGCGGCATCGCAATAAATCCGGTCCTTGAAATTGCTGGAGAGAAGTAAATTCGTGCGGTGCAACAACCGTCTGCGGCGTGGTCTGGCCCGGCTGCAAAGTTAATCTGGCGAATTCTTGCGATTCGCGGAATCACGAACCGGACAGCCAGTGTGCTCCTTCCTCCTTCAGGCGGGTTTCGCCGGGCGAGTCGCCCAGTACAATTTCAGGGGGCACGCTGCGCCCCTTCTTAGCCTGCCGAAAACGCATGAAGGCAAAGCCACTTTCCACACCAGTGAGCGGCACCGAATCGTAGAACGATGGGGGCACGGAACCGGGGATGACGGGATCAAGTCGGTCCTTGTCGTAAATGCAGGACATTTTGAAGATGCGCCAGACGCCGTCGCGCCGCTCGAACAAGTCGTAAAAACGCGACCACGCAAGGTAGTCAAATAGTTTCCCGTCGATGAACTCCCGGATGACGATGTTCACATCGGTTTCCAGGGTGGCATGATTCCCGTGTACTTCCACGCGCATGTTGCCCAGCCAGTGCTTGTTGCGCTCCTCGGGCCGGCGCACATTGCCCATCTCCCTGGATTTCTGGACGAATCCCTTCGCCAGTCCGGAGTACCAGGACACGGTAATACTCGCGTCTTCATGAAAACACTGCGCAAGCCGGTCCCACTCGCCAAGGTCGCGTGCAAATGCCCAGGCCCGCCTGACTTCCCGAATGCTCTCCTTGTCGCGTTCCACGGCAGTTTCATCGACTGGCATGTTTTCTCCCTGTGCTGATTGAAAGGTTACTTTCGTGCGCCGACGCCGCTGTACATGGCACCTGCTCCCAGCAGCACGGCGATGATCCAGAAAACCGATCCCACGCCGATGGCGGCGCCCAGTCCGCCGAAAATCATCGGCACGCTGGTGTGGGTGATGTTGTTGCTGGTGAGCCTCAGGCCAAGGGCTTCTCCGGCGCGCCCCGCGGGCGAACGGTTGTAGATGATGGACATCGTCAATGGCTGTCCGCAGCCCATGCACATTCCGAGGGTGAAGGCCATTGCCCCGAGCAGCCATGGATTCTCGAGAAATGGCACCAGCAGGTAGCCCAGTGCCCCGAAGGCAAGGCAGCGGGTGAGCAGTTGTTCCTCGGTTTTCCAACGAACCAGCCTCGGGATGGCGGAACGCACCGCGAATGCCGCCACCGAGTACATGCCCACGATCATGCCGACCACCGATGCCGAGTGGCCGATGCTGCGCGTATAGACCGGCATGTAGAACTCGAACAGGTCGATGCCGGTGAGCAGCACGCCGCCGGTGATAAGAATGCGCCGAAGTTCCGGCACACGCAGCAGATCCATGGCCCGCCCTGGAACGGCGCCCTCTTCACGCGCCTCCGGTCCGGGTTGATTGCGCACGAAGAATGCCACGGCGATGAAGGCCGCAAGCGGGAAGATCATGCAGATCAGATAGGCGCCAGCATGCCCCACGCTGTCAATGCCGAATCCCGCGATGACCGGACCGATGAACGCACCGATTGAAACACAGGTGGCGTAATTGCCGAAATTGCGGGTGCGTTCAGTGGCGTTGTTGCCCAGCAACCCGATCCAGTGCTGCATGGCCAGCGCAAAGAAAATATTCGAAGTGCCGAGTAGCGCTGCCGATATGAACAGCCCCTGTAACGTCGGCATGAACCATGGCACCACCATGGCCAGGGTTACGCCGGCGGATCCCAGCACCAGCGGTCGCCGCAGCCCAAGCCTGTCGGTCAGCCGACCCGCGTAGATCGAAAGGAACAGGGGGAAAAGCGAAATGCTCGCCACCAGCATGCCGATCACCGAGACGCTGGTGCCAAGGTCGAGCGCAAACAGGGACAGCAGCACGCGGCTGGAGCGCATTGCCACCATGTTGCACACGGCAACCGCCAGCGCGGCCGCGATGGGTTTCACGCTAATGATTGCATCCGGACGCCGTCAAGTCCGCCGACGGCAACGTTCTGGTCATGAATGATGGTATTCAACCATTACAGCCGGATCACACCGGTGTCGCCCTCGATCTCGATTTTCGTACCGTAGGGCTCGGAGACTTTCTGCATGAACGTGAGAACGTGCTGCGCCACTTCGCCCTCGGCGAGCACCGGCCTGCCGCGCTGGGGAATGGGCAGCTTATAGCCCAGATCCACGGGATGGAGCCTGATCTCCTTCAATTCGCGTCCCTTGAAATGGCATATGGGCAGCAGGGCTTCCCAGAAAACGCGGTCGGCCGGAAAGCCGCGCGCGCCGCCGTCCGACCGGTCGTGGAAGTAATCGCCGGGCACCTGCTCGGCGCCCAGGCCGAAGCGACGATAGCCCTCATCGGGTACCCAGGGCATGGTTTCGTTCTGCAGGATGAAATTGCCCAGGCTGTAGAAAATGGGCCTGCCCTTGTAGATTTCGATGCCGCGCAGGTAGTGCGGTCCGTGGCCGGCAATGACGTCGCAACCTTCGTCGATGGCCCTGTGTGCGAAGTCCACCATGAACTGGGGTGGCGAGGTGCGCGAACCCCCGTGGTATTCGCCGTCGGGGCCGGATTCATGCGTGTGAACGCCGTAGACCAGCCAGTCCGCCTGCTTCTTCGCGCCGCGAATCCATCGGCTGATGCCCTCGAGATCCTCCTTGTGAATGGTGGTTTCGGCGCGGCACTTGTCAGCCACCCGAAAATCCCCATCCATGAATTTGAGGATCGCGTCCTTGTCATAGGCCTTGAAACGCCCGGTGAAGCCAAAACGCGCCTGTGCGTCGGCATGTGCCTCGTAGCCCAGTTCGGTGTTGGCGCGACGCATCGCGTCGAACAGGTCGCGCGTCACGTAATTCACCGTCTGCTTGCGAAGCGCGTTGATGCCCGGACGGCCTGGAAAATCAGCGCGACCGAATCCGGCGCGGGAAACGTCGGTATAGGTGCTCGCGGCGGACATCACCGCAACGCGGCCCGCCGGCGTATCCACGTAGCCGGGCGCGCGCGCGTGGTCCAGATCCGTGCCGCCGCCCCCATGCGGAATGCCCAGCTCGTTCAGGTATTTCAGCGTGGTCAGAAAGCCACCCTCGGAGAAATCAAAGGAATGGTTGTTGGCGGTGAACACCGCGTCGAAACCCATCCATTGCAGTTCCTTCAGGTTTTTCGGATCGGAGCGCGTGTAGGTGCCATGCGACCAGGCCCAGGAACTCTCATAGTCGTGGAACAGGAGCTCCAGATTGGCGATGCTCACGTCGGCGGACCGCACAAGATCCATCAGCTTCAGGAAATTGGGTTCGCGAAACACGCTCATGCGGCGTGAAATCATCGCGTCACCCACCACTGAAATGGAAATGTCGCCGCGCTCGGCTTCGTAGGTCATTTATCTCTCCCGGGATTGTTTGCTGCGGCGCGCCAGGTCTGTTGCCGATCGCCCGCGCTCTGGTCTGTGCTTTGCAGTTGCCGCGAATTTTATGTCAATGCCACGCGGCCCGCTTCGCCGGCTCCAATTCGCGATCCGGCAATCCGGCATCAGCCTGATCTAGTTCAGTTTTTGTATAAACCGGCGTCCGAAGCCCGCTGCAAAAGGAGCGCCACGACGGCATCCAGGTTCGGCGTGGGGACGCCTGCAGTGCGCGCCAGGCGCTGCGTCGCGGTGAGGATGGGGTCGATCTCCAGCATCTTTCCCTGCTCGAAATCCTGCGTCATCGAGGGCTTGTGATTGTTGGTGAGGAGTTTGGGGTCCTGCGCGCCATCCGGATCGATGGGCAGTGTGTGACCCCAGGCAGCCGATACCGTCATGCCTTCACGCAGGATCGCCCGGTTGAGCTTCGCCAGTTCCGGATTCTGGCTGAACACCATGAGGGGTTTTCCCAGCAAGGTGCAGATCGGCATGGAGGCCAGGTTGCTGCCCACCAGTTTCATCCACACCGCGTGGCGAATGTCCGGGGCGATAGGCGCCTTGTATTCCGCCGCCTCCAGCATCCGGCTGATCGCGCCGATGCGTTCGCTTTTTGATCCATCCGGTTCGCCAATCGAAATCATGCCGGCGGTGGGCGCGGTGCTTTGCACCACGCCGGGTTCGATCAGGCTGTTGCCGGCGTAGACCACGGTGCCGATCACCCGTTCGATGCCAAGTCCTTTTTCCAGCACGCGGCCGGGATCCAGATAAGCAAGGTCCGGCCAGGCGTGAGGCAGGACCGCGCCACCGAGCGGGTACCACCACGGCATGCCATTGATGATGAAGACGACCGGAGTCTTCGGGCCGCACAGGGAGGGCAGGCCCGCGGCGATTTCATGCAGGGAATGCGCCTTGATCGCGACGAACACCACGTCCTGCGCGCCGGCTTCCCCGGGTGTCGTGCAAACCCGTGGTCGCGCATTCAGCGTTGCTGCCGGTGTTTTGAGTATCAGGCCGCGCTCGCGAATGGCCACGGCGTTGGCGCCGCGCGCAATCACCGTCACTTCATTGCCGGCGTTTGCGAGACGAACCGCAATGTTTCCGCCCACTGCACCTGCGCCGACGATGCATACCTTGCTCATGAGATGTCCTTCCAGTGGGGCGGTGGAGTCGCCATTCGGAGGGTGGCGATAGTTATATAACTAATTGATTATTAAATATTATTCGAATATTGCGTCCGCGGTCATCGCCAGCAAACCCTGCGGGTCGATGACCCAAAGCGTTGCGCGATGGCCGCCGGTTTCGGGTGCGCCAAGAATGTGGAATGGCCCGGTGTCGTACACCGGGTGAAGCGTTCGCGGATTGAATATCCTGAGCGATCGGCCTTTCATTTCCGTGCGGCACATCTCGGACATCAGGAACGACAGCATCGACGCCTGCACAATCAGGCCGGGCAGCCCTTCTTCCTTCATGGCGAATTCGCGGTCGTAATGGACGCGATGGGAATTGAAGCGTACGGCGGAAAAGCGGAACAGCAGTATTGGATCGGGCGTGAAGGATATCTTCCAGACTGGAACGGGCAACGAGGGTGGTGGCGGGTCGGCCGGGCGCGTCTTGTCGAACAGAATCATCTCGCGCAACTCCACCACCGCAAGGCCGCGCGACGTGGAAATTTCGTTGCGGATGAACTGTCGCACCACAGGACCGGCGGTCGTTTCCTCGACCTGGATGTCGGCGAGCGTCGAGGTCCGGGTCATGGCATCGCCAATGCGGATGTCGCCGGGATATTCGGCGCGGTCCAGTCCCACGCGCTGGCGGGCCAGCGGATAGGGCGGCGCCAGCGCGCCGGCACCGGCGCTGCCATCGTGGCGCATGCGGTCCGGGCCATGCAGGGGCGTGAAGTAGGCGGTGTGCCAGCCCGGGGGCAGCGGGTCGCCCTCGCGCGACGCGGGAGCAGGGATCCCGACGGTGGCGGCAATCCGCGCGACGGGCGGGGCACTCGCGACCTCCGTGGAGGTCGTGGACTTGCCGATCCAGTCTTTCGGATCGGGAAAGGTTTTGCCGTGAGGTTGGCTCATGTTCAATCGCCTGGTCGGTTTTGTTGCGGAAGGTCAATCATGCGGTGCACATGCCCGGTCAGCGGCCGGGGAAGAATCCCTTCGTGCCCATGCCCATTTGCACGCGACTGTACATCACCGCATTGCGGTCCCAGGCAAGGCCGATGTGCCCGCCGGCCGCGTGCACGTCGCGAAACGCGCGCTGCAGGTGATTGTCGAGCTTCATGCCCCCGCCGCCCGACGCCTCGAACAGGCGGGTCACCGCGTGTTGCGCGAGTTTCACGGCATAGGCGGCATTGCGCGAGGTCAGTGCCATATCGTGTTCGTCGGTGTAAGCGCCACTTGCCAGTTTGTGAGTGATGTCGCGCGCGGTTCCAAGGATCAGGCGTCTTGCGCATTCAACCTCGGCCGCGGATTCGGCCAGTCGCAGTTGGAGGCTTTCCGAGTCGGCAAGGCGCTGTCCGCGCACGGTTTTATTGCGCATGGCATCGGTAAAGTCCGCCACGGCACCTTCTGCCGCACCCACGGGCACCGAAGCGAGCGCCATCTGGGCGATGCCGCGTTGTGGCTGTCGATAAACCGGTGACCGGTTCACCATCGATCCGGGTGTGCGGCCTTCGAACACCAGATTCTCGTCGAGCACGCGGTGTTCCGGAACGAAGACATCGTCAAGCTCGATATCGCAACTGCCGGTGCCGGCCATTCCCGCCGCATGCCAGTTGTCGATGATGCGCCGCTCGCTCGCAGGCAGCAGCATCAGGATGGGGCAGGGCGGTGCGCCGTCCCGGGGCAGCATGCCCCCGACGAAGGTCCAATGCGCATGGTGCACGCCGCTGGAGAAGTGGAATCGCCGGGTGACACGCACGCCCCCAGGCACCGGGACGACCTTGCCGCTTGGCGCGTAGGAAGATGACACCAGGGCTTCGGGATTGTCATCCCAGACTTCGTGTTGGGCTTCGTCTGAGAACAGCGCCACGGTGCAGGCATGTTCGCTGTAGACGTTGCTGACCCACGCCTGCGATGCGCAGCCATGGGCCAGTTCCATCGAGACGGCACAGATGCTGTCCAATCCGAGTTCCAGTCCGCCGAAGCGAGCGGGCTGGCTGATGCGCGGAAACTTCGCCTCAATCATCTCTGCCACGGTTTCGTCGGGGGCGCGACGCAGTTGCTCGGCGCGGGCGGCGCGCTCGCGCCACACTGGCGCCAGCGCCCTTGCCCGCGATACGAGATCCTCGGTCGTCACTTTATTCATGGATGGCCTTGAGAGTGGCGCAATGCTTCAAAGGACCACAAGGGCCCAAAGAAAAAGGGGCGAACATCGCCCCCTGTCCTTGGTCGAAGAATACCTGCTACTTCGTGGCGAAGCAGTAAAACAGACCGTTGCCGCCGGAACTGCGCAGCGTCTCGGCATTGCAACCGCGGGATCCATGCGAATGATTCCAGGATTTTGCGGCGAGGTGTTCGGACAGGCCCGAGCGGTCATGGTGCCCCAGATTCGCCGAACCATCCGCCGTATTCTTCGTCCAGTTGCCGCAAGTGGTGTCCGCAATCATCTGGAATGAGCGACCCTGCGAATCGGAGCCTGTCAGGATGTCATGCATGTTGGGTTTCTCTGCGCGGCCGTTGACGATCTCGCCTTTCTCGTTCAGCGCAGTCTTCTGGGTGAGCTTGTTTTGGTCGGAATGCAGATCATCCAGGTCCTTGGCAATCATTTCTCCCTTGGCGTTGTGCCACGGGCCGCGGCCGATACGGTCGCGTGCATCGACCGCTTTCTTGCCGCCGGTTTCAACGGTGCTCAGATAGGCGTGCCACTGCTTGCCGCCGGCGCCGGCTGCTTTCGCGAGGCTCTGGCAATGCGCGTCCGCCCCGGCGAGTCCGCCCAGATCCGCACCTTTGCCCGGCCCGGCGCTGGTGACAAAAAAGCTCATCTTCTTGTCCGCTCCTTTTTGTTGTGCATTGGCGGCGCCGAAATAACCCGTGGCGGCGAGGGCGGCGATAATGATCGTCGGTGTCAGTTTGTGCATGTGTTGTCTCCTTGATTGATGTATTGAAGTCTGACGCTTTTTTCGGCGGCGGCTTTTTGTAGGCTATCAGGACTGCCCATATTGGTAAAGACAGTCAAACCGGTACCATTGGAATACAGGCGCGGTCAGCAGACTATTTCGTACATTCAGGATAAGCACGGGAATAATCCTTCGGTTCGTCGTGTACATGATTCGCTTTTGAAAGGGTTGTCCATGCAAGCCACCAGATTGATTACGGGAGTCGCGGCACTGGTTATGGCCGGCGCCACGTTCGCCCAGTCCTACCCCGCCAAGGCTGTTCGCATCATCGTGCCGCATCCACCGGGCAGCGTCGTTGACATTCCGGTGCGTGGCGCCGCGCAGGCCTGGTCGCAGGCGCTGGGCCAGCCCTTCGTGGTGGACAACCGCACCGGCGCCGAGGGCATCATTGGGGCGGAGGCCTGTGCGAAGGGGGCGCCCGACGGCTACACGTTGTGCGGCACCGATTCGCTGGTGATTTCGCTCAATCCGGTCACGCGTTCGAAGCTGCCGTACGACCCGCGGCGCGATTTCACGCCGGTGGTGCAGCTGGGTTTCCTGACATCGTCGGTGGTGGTGAGTCCTTCCATGCCGGTGAAATCCATGGAGGAACTGATGGCGCTGGCCCGCGCCAAACCGGGCGAGGTGAGCTGGGGCTCCTGGGGGGTGATCAGCCTCTCCAATATTTATATTGAATGGCTGCGGCAATCGAAGGGAATCACCTTCCTCAATGTCCCGTACAAAAGCGCGCTGCAGTCGACGCAGGCCCTCCTTGCAGGTGAAATACAGGTATCCCTGTTTGGCGCGGGGCCGGCGGCGATTCAACAGAAAGCCGGAAAGCTTCGCGTGATCGCGGTGAACGGCGAGACGCGTTCCGAATTGCTGCCGGATATTCCCTCGTTCAAAGAGGCCGGTATCGACATGCCCATACGCACCTGGTTCGGTCTTTTTGCACCGGCGGGAACGCCCTCGGACATCGTGCAGCGTCTGAACAACATTGTTGCGAAAGCATTGTCCGATCGGGAATTCAAGGCCAAGTTCCTGACCTCGCAGGGACTGGAACTCGTGGGGACGGCGGGTGGCACTCCTGAACAGTTCGCGGCCTTTCTCAGGAGCGAACGCGCCACCTATGAAAATGTCGTCAAGCTGACCGGTATCAAAGAAGACTGAACGTTCACCGTGCGTTGCTGGGAG
>CAIUKQ010000156.1 GCA_903899705.1 uncultured beta proteobacterium | reverse complement strand
GTCCTTGAAAGGATGCGCGGCTGCGCCTTGTTGTTGATCATGATCGGCAGAAAGCACACGCGGCTGATCTTCTTGTCCACGATGTCGCATTTCACCAGCATCGACTTCCTGTTTTCCGCAGGCACCGCGTACCACTCATCCCATTCAGGATCGGATTTGAATCCATAGTGGTCCATGTGCGCCGCATGTTCCGGACTGCGCCTGCGCCCCTCTTCCAATACCCACCTGGGCTGGTCAAAGCAGAAATTTCCCATGCTGTAGAATATGGGCTTGCCCTTGTAGACTTCTATTCCCTTGAGCCGGTGCGGATGGTGGCCGAGCACGATGTCCACGCCGGCGTCGATCCCGGCGTAGGCCACTTCCTTCTGATACATCGCGAGCGCGCCCTTGACGCCGTGCAATCCCCAGTGCATCGAAAGCGCGAGCACATCGCATTGCGCTCTCGCTTTCTTCACATCGTCGAGCAATGCCTCGAGATCTTCCTTGAAAGCGAAGGTCATGATCCGGGGCGCGGTGCCCGGCTGATAGTCGGTCTGGTAGTAGTGGGTATAGGCCCGCATCGGCGCCGATCCGGCGCTCGTCGGCCCCGCCTGACAATTGTTTCTCAACACCGAGCAATAGGCAAGGAAGCCCATCTTCACTCCCTTGCGCTCGACGAATACCGGCTTTCTCGCTTCGACGATGTTCTCGCCGGCACCGATGACGGGAATCCCCAGGTTCTTCAGCACGCCGATGGTCTCCAGCAGGACGTCCGGCCCCAGGTCCATGGCGTGATTGCTGGCGAACGACATGACGCTGTAGTTTCCCAGCGTGAGCGCCTTGGCATGCTCGGGAGAAGTCAGCTCGGTGAATCCCCCCATCGGGAAGATGTCCCGCCGGTTGCTGTAATGACGCTCGTTCTGTGCGAATACGATGTCGCCGGTTCTTAGAACCGGGCCGATATATTTGTAGCCGGACTCAGGCTCCTTATGGAAAGCAGTGACGTCTCCGCCCGCAAAGAACTTAACCGTTTCAGCCGCAGCCATCTTCTCATCTCCCTGGATAAAATCGTTTAGTCCAGCCTGCAGTAGGGCGGGTTACACCCGCCATTCCACCATTCTCACATCGCCACGTTAGTTCACTTTGCAGCGGCGGGTGTGACCCGCCCTACTCCAACTTAGCCGTGACCACGAACTCGTCCCCCTCACGGGTGAGCTTGCCGTTCAGCCACTGATCCTTGATGGTCCACTCGATATAATCCTTGACCTCGTCGCTGCGCGGGTCGGAGGCGGGCAACGGCTCAGGCTGGCCCTCCTTATTGATCCACGCCGGCAGGAACGCCACACGCTGGATCTTCTTGTCCGCAATGGTGCATTTGACGATGATCGATTTCTTCGCATCGCGCGGGAACGCAAAGTTCGGATATTCCGGGTCGGGGTCCCACTGGAAGGTTTCCCGCAGATGCCCCAGCACCGAACCGGACATCATGGAATGGGGGTGATCCATCATGAAAGTCCCCATGCTGAAAAAGATCGGTTTGCCTTTATAGATCTCTATGCCCTTCAGGATGTGCGCATGGTGCCCGATGATGATATCGGCGCCGGCATCGATGGCAGCATGCCCGATCTCGTACTGATCCATCGAGATCAGCGCGGGCACGTAGTGCACTCCCCAGTGCTGCGACACCACCAGTACATCCACCTGCGACCGCAGTTTCTTGATGTCATCGGCCT
>CAIUKQ010000155.1 GCA_903899705.1 uncultured beta proteobacterium | reverse complement strand
TGCCTTGACGCGCCGCAGGCAGGGCGACGGAGACAGGCCGATGCGGTCCGCAAGATCCTGGTTGCTGATGCGACCTTCGGCCTGCAGGATGCCCAATATCTGGCGATCGTAACGGTCGAGTTTCATGGGGTTGCCCGTATTTGATTCATATAGACAGAAAAATATACAAAAATTAAAAAATAAGCAATTAAATATCAATAATATTGTTTTATGAGCAAATAACGCAATCAAATGCCCCGGGTGATTGCTTACCATGCTCGTCATCAAAACAGCACCCGTGCAGGAGCTCGCCATGACCCGACCCGCAGCCAACAGATACCGCCCGTTTCCGAAAATCGATCTTGCAGACCGCCAATGGCCCGGTCGCAGCATCACCGCTCCACCCATCTGGATGAGCACCGATCTTCGCGACGGCAATCAGGCGCTGTTCGAGCCGATGAATGTGGATCGCAAGATGCGCCTGTTTCATACGCTTTGCGACATCGGATTCAAGGAAATCGAGGTGGCGTTTCCTTCCGCATCGCAGACCGAGTTCGACCTCGTTCGCAATTTGATCGAAGGCGGTCATATTCCCGACGATGTAACCATCGAGGTGCTCACCCAGGCCCGCGAACACCTTGTCCGCCGGACCATGGAGTCCCTGCGCGGCGCGAAGCGCGCCATCGTGCACGTCTACAACGCCACCTCGCGCCCGTTCCGGGAGTTCGTATTCGGCATGAGCAAGACCGAAGTGATTGACATGGCGGTATCCGCCGTCAAATTGATCAGGGAACTGGCCGCAAAGCAGCCGGAAACCCAATGGACGCTTGAATACAGCCCGGAAAATTTCACCGCCACGGAACTGGACTTCGCCCTTGAAGTCTGTGACGCCGTAACGGCGGCCTGGGGGGCGACACCAAAAAACAAGGTGATTCTCAATCTTCCCGCCACGGTGGAACTTGCAACACCGAATATTTACGCCGACCAGATCGAGTGGATGCACCGCCACCTCGCGCGCCGTGACAGCGTGATCCTCAGTCTGCATCCGCACAACGATCGTGGGACCGCGGTTGCCGCCGCCGAACTTGCACTCATGGCGGGCGCGGACCGTGTCGAAGGTTGCCTCTTCGGTAACGGCGAGCGTACCGGCAATGTGGATATCGTCACCCTTGCGCTCAATCTGCATACGCAGGGCGTCGATTCGGGCCTTGATTTCTCCGACATCAATGCCATTGCGCGCACCACCGAGGAATGCACGCAATTGCCGATCCACCCCCGCCATCCCTATGTGGGCGACCTCGTCTTCACCGCGTTCTCCGGTTCGCACCAGGATGCGATCAAGAAGGGTTTTGCCGCCCAGCAACCCGACGCCCTGTGGAACGTCCCCTATCTGCCGGTGGACCCGGCCGACGTGGGCCGCAACTACGATTCCATCATCCGCATCAACAGCCAGTCGGGCAAGGGCGGCGTGGCCTACCTTTTGGAGGCGGAATACGGCATCGTCATGCCGCGCCGCCTGCAGGTGGAGTTCTCGGGAACCGTGCAGCGCCATACGGACGAGCACGGTGGTGAAATGAGCGCCGCCGACATATGGCAGTTGTTTTCGAACACCTATCTCGAATGTGACCGTCCGGTGCGCTACGTGGAACATCACCTGTTTGAGCAGGGCAGGGCGCAGGGCATACGTCTCGCTGTGGAACTCGATGGCGTGCACCACCAGTTGAGCGGCGAAGGCAATGGACCCATCGACGCGGCCGTTCACGCGCTGCAGGGCATCGGCATCACCGTGCAGGTGCGAAGCTACGAGGAGCGTTCAGTCGGTTCCAGTGGCGAAGCGGGTGATGCAAAGGCCTGTGCATTCATGGAACTCACCCGTTCCAAAGGCGGCTCGGAGTGTTATGGCGTGGGTCTGGACACGAACATTGTCACCGCCTCGATCAAGGCGCTGATCAGCGGCGTCAACCGGTTGGCTGAAACGCGCAAGGAGGCCGTGCAGGCCAAAGCCGCCTGACTAAGGACGATGCGCACATTTCTTGCGCAATGGCATCGAGTATCTGCCACTGCTGGGTGCGGCCCTCGCCGCCAGGTTGCAGAAGTCGCGCGAGGACTTTGCCAGCCGCATCAGGGGCCTGGATTTGCAGCTGAAATAGTTTTGAACCGGCGAGAGGGCTCCGATAGACTCCGCAGTCCGGCCATTCAATGTTGGAGCACAAGTATGTCAGACGAAGACCTGAAAAATGAACTGGAACGCCTTCGCAGCGAAAACGCCGCGCTCAAGAAGGGGGCCGCAACGGGCATTACGATGAAGGTCAGCGAAAAGGGCGGACTCTCGGTCTACGGCATGGGCCGTTTTCCGGTGACCTTGTACAAGGAGCAATGGGTGAAATTGCTCGACATGTCGGAAGACATACGCAGCTTCATCAAGTCCAATGAGGCCACGCTAAAGTCCAAAGGGTGAGGCCGGCGCGCGGTTCCTTTTTTCGGCTTGGGGAATCCCAATGAAAGTGGTTTTCTGGCCGTATCTGGCCAAGGCGGAGATGCTGGCCGGATTTGGCAAGCTCGCGGGCGTGGAACTTGTCATGGTGGACGGAGTCGATGGTCTGGCCGCGGCGATTCCCGGCGCGGAAGTGCTGGTGGTAAGCCAGACCACCTACGATGCGAAAGTCGCCGGTGCGCTGAAGTTGCATGGTGGGCTGCTCAAATTCATACAGCTGATGAATGCGGGCTACGACGGCCCGCTCAGGCACGGCGTGCCGCCCGGCGTGACGGTTGCCAAGGCCGGCGATGCGTGGTCACCGGCGCTGGCGGAACACGTCATGACCCTGATGTTGTCTCTCATCCGATGCGTACCGCAGATCCTGACAAACCATGCTGCGCATGGCTGGAACCGGGACTACGCTTCGCGGATTGATGGCATCGAAGGCAAGACCATGGCCATCATCGGTTATGGCAGCATCGGACGCGAAGTGGCCATACGGGCGAAACCCTTCGGGATGCATGTGATCGGCGTGTCGAGGAATGCGGCCCCCAAGGAATTTGCCGACGAGACTTTTTCAATCGGCGATTTGCACGCAGTGCTGGCTCGCGCGGATGCCATCGTTCTCACGGCACCATTGACCGCCGATACAAGGCACATGATTGATGCGAAGGCGCTTGCGGCCTGCAAACCCGGGGCGATACTCGTCAATGTGGCTCGCGGCGGATTGATCGATCAGGCGGCGCTTGGTGAGGCGCTCAAGAACGGGACACTGGCAGCAGCGGGACTTGATGTCACCGATCCGGAACCGCTGCCGCCGGATCATCCGCTGTGGTCCAGTCCCAATCTAATCATTTCCCCGCACGTTGCCGGTTCAAACGGCGCTCGCGGCAGGGAGCGCCTCGCCGATTTTGTCGTTTCGAATGTGGCCCGCTACGTCTCGGGTCAGGCAGCCACGCATATCGTCGAAATTTAGCGAGCGCGGCTCAGAGTCGCGCAAAACCGCTGCGGGGCAGCGGCTTCTCCAGACACCCTGCGGGTCAGTTGTTTCCCCATACTTCTTCGGCGACTTCGACGGCCAGCCGCAGCTTTGCGTACTGCTGATCCTCGGTGAGCAGGTTGCCGCCGGTGTGGCTGGCAAATCCGCACTGCGCGCTGATGCACATCTGGTCCATGGGCATGAATTTCGCGGCTTCGTCCAGGCGGCGCTTCAGGTCGTCCTTCTTCTCCAGTTCGCCGAACTTGGAGGTGATGATCCCGAGAACAATGCGCTTGCCCTTGGGCACGAAACGCAGCGGGCGGAAATCACCGGAGCGGGCGTCGTCGTATTCCAGGAAGAAGCCGTCGATCTTCAGTTCGTTGAACATGGCTTCGGCCACGGGCTCGTAGCCGCCCTGCGCGTGTCCGCGCGAAAGTGAGTTTCCGCGGCACATGTGCACGGTGATCGCCATGTCTGCCGGGCGGTCCTTGATCGCATCGTTGATGAACCGCGCGTACAGGTGGGGCAGCTTGTCCGGGTCTTCGCCCAGGCCCTTGACGCGGTCGCGCAGCAGCGGATCGCACAGGTAGGCAAGGTTGGTGTCATCCAGTTGCAGGTAACGGCAGCCGATCGCCGCAAGATCCATGATTTCATTGCGCCATACCGCGGTGAGGTCGGCGAAAAAGGTTTCCATGTCCGGATAAATGCTGGCATCCACGCCGCCGCGGCCGCCGCGGAAATGCAGCATGCTGGGCGAGGGCACCATCACCTTGGGCGTGCGCATGGTGGCGTCCTTGAGGAAGTCGAAATCGCGATGCTGTATGCCGCCCTTGGGCCACTGCAGCTTGCCCACCGTCTTGGGCGTGGGTGGTTGCCAGTTCTTGACCACGCCGCCAACCGGGGTGACTTCCTGCTGCTGGTGGCCGGTGGGGATGGATTCCTGGATGACGCCGCCGATCGAGGTCAGAAAGTCGCCCGACCATGAAGTGCGGCGGAAATCGCCGTCGGTGATCGCCTGAATGCCGGTGGCTTCCTGCTTCTTGACGGCGATCTCGATGTGGTGGTCTTCCACCTCGCGCAGTTGCGCGGGCGTGATCTCGCCTTTGGCCTTTTTGGCGCGGGCCGCCATGAGTTCGGCTGGGCGCAGGAGACTGCCGACCTGATCGGCGCGAAAGGGCATTTTCTTTGCGGGCATGGGGATTCCAGAGAATGGAGAGTTAATCGGACGTCAAAGCGGGCCGCCACGTGGCGGGCCATCGGCAATCCAAGGGGGAAAGCCGGAGCTGATTTTACATCGGCGTGCCGGCCAAGGAGCGGGAGAGTCTGGATTCAGGAATGAACGTTCCCACTGGGGGCCCAACCACTTGATCGGCAGGATCAGGCGGGTTTCTGCAGCCGTGCTCGCGCCTCCTGCTGTCTCTCCTCAAACAATTCCCTGTAGCGGTTCTTGTCGGGAGAGATCATGGACGCGACCACGATTTCGGTGATCGTTTCGCGCATGGTTTCCTGACTTTCACACCGGAAGGGCAGCGGTTTGCCGCCACTCTTCGCGGCATCAATATCCGCCATCGCTTCGAGCAGTGTGCGTCGCGCCGCGACAACGGCGCGGTCACCATGGCCGAGGTGCTCTTTCGAACGGTCGAAGAGCGGCCCCATCGCCTCTGTGGCCCAGTTGTCGTGCAGGCCGAAGGAGGGGCCGATGCCGGCGTACCAGCCGTTCTTCATCTGCTCGCGGTCCTGGAGCCAGCGGTTGTCGCTATTGCGATTCGGAAGGCGCTCCGGGTTGTGTGGATCCCATCGCATTTCGGCGAGCGGTTCCTCGCGCGCGCGGTCCACCGGGCCCGAGGCCCGGTAGAAAAGCTGGTACTTGAAATGGTGGTGGTCGTCGATCGGCACGTGCCACAGCGCCATGTAGCCGTCATTCTCCTGACCCGCCGCGACGATGGCGAGGTTTGGGCAGACGAAATTGGAGAGACGTATGTAGCTTTCCTCGTTCAGGTCGCGCATCGCGTAGATGCGCACCCCGAAATCGGTGCGTTCCACTTCCATGCGCGCCTTGCCGCTGCGAAAGAACTCGTAGTTGCGGCCGCCGTTCGAATTGTTGAGGGCCTTCCTCTCGCCTTCGAGCGCAAGGTGCAGAAAGCTCAGGTGGTAGGGATCGATGTCGCCTTCCAGCCCCTGCAGCCAGTTGCAGCGCTCGCGCGAGCGCACCATGAAGCGGTGTTCATCCGGCGCATTGAGTGCATCCAGTTCCGGAAACGCCGGAGGCTTGCCTTCGCCCAGGTAGGCGAACACCACGCCGCCGCGCACCTGTAGCGGATATGAGGGCTGCTTCACGCGGTCGCAGAATTCCTTGCCCGGCGGTTCGGCCGGCTGCTCGAGGCACTTTCCGTTCACGTCATAGACCCAGCCGTGATACAGGCAACGAAGGCCGCCTGCTTCCAGGCGACCGTAGCTCAGGTCGGCGCCGCGGTGGACGCAGAACATGTCCAGAAGGCCGAGGCGTTTCTTTTCATCGCGGAACAATACGAAATGCTCATGCAGCGCTGCCACCGGCAGCGGCCGGTCATCGAGAACGTCTGACTCCAAAGCCAGGGGCAGCCAGTACTGCCGGAACAGCTTTCCCAGTGGTGTGCCGGGGCCGGAGCGGCAGACGAGATCATTTTGTTCCCTGGTCAGCATGGTTTGTGGATTCCCTGTCGGTCAAAGATTTATTGTCGCCACAACGACCGGCGATTTCCTTGCCAAAAATCAAATTCCGCTTGATTCCAGGCAGGCGGGAATTGTATCGGAATGGGGGCGCGGCCCTCCGGGGGCGGGGCCATTTTCGCGTTTCGGGCAATCATCGCGCCGGAGCCTTTCCATGGGTATAGTCGCGTCCGGCTGATTCTGATAATCGTGCAAAGGCATATATCCATGAATGCAAAAGATCCAAGCGGCGCTTCGTCCGCCGCAGTTGCCCGCGACACCCCGATCGATTCGCCGACGCCCACGCAGTTCTGGGGATCGGATGCGATGGCGGAGATGCTGCGCGCGCTCGACATCCCCTATCTGGCGATCAACCCGGGCGCAAGCTATCGGGGGCTGCATGACAGCATCGTCAATTATCTGGGCAACACCCGCCCGCAGATGCTCCTGTGCCTGCACGAGGAGAGCGCAGTGGCAGTGGCGCATGGCTATGCCAAGGTGACCGACCGCATGATGGGCGCTGCTGTGCACTCCAATGTCGGCCTGATGCACGCCACCATGGCCATCTTCAATGCCTGGTGCGATCGCGCGCCGGTGCTGGTGCTGGGGGCCACCGGTCCGTGGGACGCAGCCAAGCGCCGTCCCTGGATCGACTGGATTCATACCATGAGCGACCAGGGCGCACTGGTGCGCGGCTTCACCAAGTGGGACAACCAACCCGGCTCGCCGATGGCCGCGCAGGAAGCGATGCTGCGCGCCGCGCAGATTGCCAATACGGCGCCGCGCGGCCCCACTTACGTCAACCTTGACGCGGCGCTTCAGGAGCAGAAGATCGATGCCCTGCCCGTCCTCGCCGAGGTGAAGCGATACCTTGCGCCTCCCTCCGTCGTGCCGGCGCCGCAGTTGCTGGACGCAGCCGCGAAGTTGCTGTCAGAAGCGAAGAATCCGGTGATCCTTGCCGGGCGCGTATCACGAAGCGAAACTTCCTGGGCTGAGCGCGTTGCTCTTGCCGAAAAGCTGCAGGCCCGTGTGCTCACCGACGGCAAGACCGGAGCGGCGTTTCCAACGGACCATCCGTTGCATGCCTCCACGCCCGAAACCTTCTTTCCGGCGGATGCGGCGAAGCTACTGCGCGAAGCCGATGTGGTGCTGTCTCTCGACTGGGTGGACCTCGCGGGTGCGCTGAAGACCACTTGGGGTGCCGATGCGGTGACGGCGAAGGTCATCCGCGTGTCCCCGGATGCGCACATGCACCGCGGCACCAGCATGGATTACCAGGGACTGCCGCCCGCCGATGTCTACCTGATGTGCGAACCCGATGCGGTCGTGCCCGGATTGCTGGCCGCGGTGACTGCGCGCCCGAAGATTGCGCCGCCTGTCCCGCAACCGGCCCCGGCCGACGACGGCGTGCTCAATGTCGCCGCGGTCGCGCACGCGCTGAATGCGGCGGTGAAAGGCCGTGACGTGTGTCTCACGCACATTCCGCTCAGCTGGAACGGTGCGTGGCGTCCGTTCCGCCATCCGCTTGATTACATCGGGCAGGAGGGCGGCGGTGGCGTCGGTGCCGGGCCGGGGATCACCGTGGGAGCGGCCCTTGCATTGAAAGGTTCGGGCCGCATGCCGGTGGGCATCCTCGGAGATGGTGACTTCCTCATGGGCGCCACCGCCGTGTGGACCGCAGTGCACTACCAGTTGCCCTGCCTTTTCCTCATCTGCAACAACCGCTCGTTTTTCAACGATGAAGTGCACCAGGAGCGCGTCGCAAAGGAACGCTCACGCCCGGTGGAAAACAAGTGGATCGGCCAGCGCATGACCGACCCCGAAATGGACCTGGCCATGATTGCGCGCGGGCAGGGTGCTGAAGGGATCGGTCCGGTGACACGGATAGAGGATCTCTCCAAAGCCGTTGAAGCCGGCGTCGACCTGGTCGCCAAGGGAAGGGTTTGCGTCATCGATATCCGCGTCTGATCGCGCGGATCGGATTGCCGGCTAGCGCCGGGCCGGCATCGGCAGCCCGAGGTTTTCTCTGAGGGTGCTGCCTTCATAGTCGCGGTGGAACAGGCCGCGTCGCTGCAGTTCGGGTACAACCAGTCGTACGAAGTCTTCGTAGGATCCGGGCACGTGGGTGGCGGCGACGACGAAGCCGTCACAGACACCGCTCTCGAACCACTCCTGATAGGTGTCAGCCACGGTCGCAGGCGACCCGGCAATGATGGGCGGGCCGCGCAGGCTGGAGGGCGGGGTGTGGCGGATGCAATCCTCGAGTGTCGGATTCTGCTTCCCGGAGAGCAGCTTGATGCGCTCGAGAAACGCCTGGCCGCCAGACAGTGCGTGCATCTCGGCATCCGAGAGCGGTTCGTCCGCGCGCTTGTGCGAAAAATCGAAGTTGAGCAGTTCGGAAAGGATCACAGGCCCGTCCTCCGGTTCGCCAAGCGTCCACAGGTACTCCAGTTTTTCTTTTGCTTCGCTGTCGGTTTCGGCGACGATCGGAAAGGTCATGGGCGCGATGGTGACGCTGTGCGGATCGCGCCCGCCGGCGGCGATGGCCGCCTTCATCGATGCATAGTTTTTCCTGGCAGCATCCAGCGTCGAGAGCGTGGTGAAGATCACCTCGCCCCAGCGCGCCGCGAAATCGCGGCCGCGTCCGCTCTGGCCCGCCTGGATGATGACGGGGTGGCCCTGGGCTGATCGGGGCACCGGCAGCGGCCCCTTGGATTTGAAGAATTTCCCTTCAAAATCAAGTGAGTGCACTTTTCTTGGATCGGCGAACCGGCGCGCCGATTTGTCCTGAATGAGGGCGTCGTCCTCCCAGGTGTTCCACAGGCCAAGCACCACTTCCATGAATTCATCGGCGCGGTCGTAGCGCGGGTCGTGGCCGAGATGCTGTGCGAGGCCGAAATTCGCGGCCTCGGAATTGTTGATCGAAGTCACGACATTCCATGCCGCGCGGCCTTCGGAGAGGATGTCCAGCGTCTGGAAGGTGCGTGCGATGTGGAAGGGTTCGTAATAGGTGGTGGACCCGGTGGCGCCCAGTCCCAGGTGCCGCGTGGCTCCGGCCATCAGCGCGAGCACCGGTACCGGATCCATCTTCACCGGCCTGATGCCCGCGGCAATGGCGGCTTCATGGCTGTGACCGTAGATGTCCGGCATAGCGAGGCGGTCATCAAAAAAAGCCATCTGGAATTTGCCCGCTTCGAGCGTGCGCGCGATGCGCTGGAAATAGGCGGGTGAACGAAAATCGGTGGCCGCGTCCCGGTGCCGCCATGAAGGCGAATGCAGCGATCCGTGTTCGGCATGCAGGAAGCCGATGAGTTTTATCTGGCGTTTGTCAGTCATCGTGACCCGGTTCAGCGCCGCGTGCCGAATGCCTGCGCCCAGTACACACCCATGTCGTTCGCGTGCGCGTGCGCGATCGAGGCGAGCGCGCCGACCGCCGCCAGCAGGGCGGCGCAGAAGGTTAGCAGGAATTTATTCAGGTTTCACACCCGCAAGTTTTGCCAGGCGACCTGCCGTTTCGTGGTCCGTTTTCAGGAATGCCTGGAATGATTCTATGGAGCCACCTCGACCTTCCATGGATTGCGGCCGTAGAAACTTGGCGGAGAACTCGGCGTTGTTCACCAGTTTGTCCATCTCGATGTTGAGGCGTTGCGTGATGTCACGCGGCAGGTTGGCGGGGCCGAAGGCACCCACCCATCCCAGGAAATTGAGGTCATAGCCGATTTCAGCAAACGAGGGCTGGTCCGGCATGGCGACTGAACGCCGGTCGCCAACCGTGGCAAGCCCCTTGATCTTCCCCGAGCGCACATGCGGTGCCAACAACCCGACCGGGTTCAGCAGCACCTGCACTTCTCCCGTGAGAAGACCAGCCGTGGCCTGGTTGGCTTCCTTGTAGGGGATGTGGCGGAAGCTCACATTGAACTTGTTCTCCAGCCACGCACGATAAAGATCGGAAAAACTGCCGATGCCCCATGAGCCGAAGTTGATGCCGTCGGGTTTGGCGCGCGCCAGGGCGATGAGTTCATTCATGTTCGACACCGGCACCGAGGCGTGCGTGGCGATCATCGCCGTGATGACGCTGACAAAGGAAACCGGCGTGAAATCCTTGTGCGGGTCGTAGGGCAGCTTGGTGTAGAAGTAGGGGTTGAGTGTGATGGGCGAACTCACCGTCATGAGGACGGTATAGCCGTCCGGCGCCGACTTCGCCACGGCGTCCGCGCCAATGATGCCTGCGGCTCCAATGCGGTTCTCGACAACCACGGTCTGCCCCATGGTGGCGGGCAGTTGCAGCGCCATGCCGCGAGCGACTAGATCGGAGGGGCCTCCGGGGCCGCTGTTGACGATCATGCGGATCGGCTTGTTGGGATAGGGCTGCGCGGTGGCGGACAACGCAAGCAGGGATGCGGACAGGATGGCCGCGGTATGGATCAGTTTCATGCAATTTCCCTCTTTAAGGCGGTGATTGCGCCGGACATGCAGTCCGGCGCAATTCTACCGATTCGGCTTATTTGCCCCACAGTTCTTTAGATGCGAGCTTCGCGCCCTGCGCCATGGCATTGAGCTTGGCCCAGCACACCGACGGTGTGGCGGTCCGGTGCCCCAGGCCGCAGTCGGTGCCTGCAATGACGTTTTCCTTCCCCACCAGTCTTGCGTAGCGAACCAGCCGCTGTGCGATCAGCTCCGGGTGTTCGATGAAATTGGTGCAGTGGCCCACCACCCCGGGGATCACCGAGGCGCCGGCCGGCAGCTTGAATGTCTCGAACACATTCCATTCGTGCTCGTGCCTCGGGTTGGAGGCCTCGATCGAGAAGCTGGACGCGTTGACCTTGAAAAGGATGTCCACGAATTCCTTCAGCGGCAGGTCGAACTCGTGCGGGCCGTGGAAACTGCCCCAGCACATATGGAGGCGCACCTTCTCGCGGTCGATACCGCGAAGCGCATGATTGAGCGCCGCCACGCGCAGGTCGGCATAGTCGCGGTACTGGGCCACCGACATGTCGGGGTACATCTGCCAGGCATCGGCCACATCCGGATCATCCAGCTGCAGGAGGAACCCGCCGTTGACGATGGCCAGGTACTCCTCACGCAGCACATCGGCAATCGCAAACACGAATTTCTCGGCCGAACCGTAGTGCTCGTCGTACAGCCAGTGTTCGATGACACCGGGCGTCACCGAAGGCAGGAAGGCCTCGGCGGCCTTGACCTCGCCCAGCGCCGATTTCAGGCGCTTGATGTCGCGGCCGATGGTCTCGTGGCCGATGTATTTCAATTCGGAGGTGCAGAAGCGCTGGCGGATCTTCTGCAGCTTCGCCTCCTTGCCGCCGCTGGCGAAACCGCCGAATCCCGCGGCAAAGTAATCGGAGAATTTGGTGTCGTCGCGCGCCACGATGCTCAGCGGCTCGGGGCCCTGGCCGTGGTCGTATTCGCGCAGCTCGATGCCGCCGATACGCTCGGCCGCATAGTGTGTGAAGTTGGCCTTGCTGAATTCGCCGTCGCTCACACTGTCCACGCCGTTTTCCAGTTGCAGCCGCAGCACCTGCCGGACTTCGCGATCGAGCAATTCCTCGATCTTTGCGTCATCCACCGGCTGTTTCGCGGCGCGTTTGCGGATCAGGCCGGTGAGTTCGTTGCTGCGCGGCAGTGCGCCGGCGTGGGTGGTCAGAATGCGGTCGGTGCTGCGAATCATGGATTTCCTCTTCCTCTGGTTTTCAGTTGAATGGCAGCTGCGGACTTTGCCAGAACTGGGAAAAACGCGTCGCCGGCAAAAACCATTTTGAAGAAAACCGGGGACGTACCCCTTTTTTTTGCATTGTGCGACGGTGGAAACCGGGGTACGTCCCCGGTTTGAAAGATTCTGATTCTTTTAATTTTTCTCAAGCCCCAGTTCGCGGGCGAATGCCTCGAATCCGGCGCGATGGCGGCGCAGGAAATCGTTGTACTCATCCACGTTCATGTTGGCATTGCGAAATCCAAGTCGTTTCACGTACAGGTCCGAGAACTTCGTGTCCTGCATGATGCGAAGAATTTCCGTGTTCAGGCGAACCAGGATTTCACGCGGCGTGGCCACCGGCGCCATCAGGTTGAAGAACGAGCCCAACGGCAGGTTGATGCCGGCTTCGAGTTCGGTGGGCACGTCGGGAACATCGGGGGAGCGCTTTTCACTGTTGATCGAAATGGCCTTCACCTTGCCCGCCTTGATCATGGGCAGGGTCAATCCGGCGGCATAAATATTCACCATCGTCTCTCCGGCAACCACCGCCTGCTGAGACTGAATCGCCGTTTTGTAGGGCACATGGAGAAATTGCGCGTCCCTGAATCGGCGCAGCCACTCAATGTAAAAGTAGCCGGTGGAATTGAGTCCGAAGGAAGCCCAGGAGATGGCCCCGGGCTTCGCCTTCGCCGCGGCAATGAGTTCGGTCAGTGAATTGGCGGCGACTGAAGGGTGCACGCTGAGGATGGAGTCGATGAATCCCGTGTGTGCGACGCCGACGAGGTCCCGGATCGGGTCATAGGGCATTTTTGTCAGCACCGGATTCCAGCTCACCGCGTTGACCCCGAAGGTGCACAGCGTATAGCCGTCGGGTGCGGCCTTGACGCAGGCCTCGCCTGCGATCACGCCGCCAGCCCCTGTGCGGTTTTCAACCGTGAAATTCTGGCCGAGGCGCTCGCCCAGGTATTGCGCAAGTCCGCGGGTCTGTGTGTCGTTCGGCCCGCCCGCGCCGCCCGAGGACAGGATGCGCACGGGTCTGGACGGATAGGACTGGGCCTGCACCATAGCGGTTGTCAGGGAAGCCAGTGTAAAGGCGATGATGCGAAGGGAAATTGTCATGGCTGGGATTTGTGCATGCCGGTGGATGATTTTGAGCATGCCATGAAACGGGGAAGTCGATCATTGGACTGCGAAAACCCGAGCGGCGTTCATATGGCGGCATGGATTCGGAATTGCCGGATTTGCCTCCAAGGCCGTCACTATTGGCCCGGAATAACCCTTCCGAAATATTGTCTTTGCGGTGTGCTGTCGCGCCGATTTTTCGCTCAATAGTGCCGCTAAAATGACGGCTGTTCCGTGAATTCACCGCGCATTGCTCACACCGAAGGCACACCCACCATGAATCCCCGTCTTCGGGAAATTCCCTATAACTACACGTCGTTCTCCGACCGTGAAATCGTCCTGCGCCTCCTTGGCGAGGAAGCCTGGCAGGCGCTGCTCGACCTGCGCGACGAGCGACGCACCGGCCGTTCCGCGCGGATGTTGTACGAGGTGCTGGGGGATATCTGGGTGGTGTCGCGCAATCCCTACATTGAAGATGACCTCATTGCCAACCCGAAGCGTCGGCAGGCGCTGATTGATGCGCTGAACCATCGCTTGCAGGACGTGGAGAAGCGCTCAGGCGCGGGCGCCGAAGCCGTGGACGGTGACCGGGATGAAAAAGTCGCCTTCCTGCTTTCGCGCGCGCGCGAGGCGGTCAACAAGTTCGCGCAGAAATTCCGCAACACCTACGACTTGCGCCGCAAGGCGGTGAAACTGCTCTCGAGGAGCACCCACCCGGACAACATCCAGTTCGACGGCCTGGCGCGCGTCTCGCACGTGACGGACGCCACCGACTGGCGCGTGGAATATCCCTTTGTGGTGATCAACCCGGATACCGAGGAAGAGATCGCCGGTATCGTGCGCGACCTCATCGAACTCGGCCTGACCATCATTCCGCGGGGCGGCGGTACGGGTTACACCGGCGGGGCGATTCCGCTCACCGAGAACGCCGCGGTCATCAACACCGAAAAGCTCCACACCCTCAGCGAGGTGGAAATGGTGGATCTGCCCGGGGTGGCGCAGAAAGTTGCCACCGTGCATTGTGGCGCGGGTGTGGTTACCAAGAGCGCCATGGATGTGGCAGAGGAAGCAGGGCTGGTATTTGCCTGCGACCCCACGTCATCGGATGCCTCCTGCATCGGCGGCAACATCGCCATGAATGCCGGCGGCAAGAAGGCGGTGCTGTGGGGAACCGCGCTCGATAACCTTGCTTCATGGCGCATGGTGGATCCCGATGGCCGCGTCATCGAAGTCACCCGCCTCAACCACAACCTGGGAAAGATCCACGACGCGCCCGAGGTGAAGTTCGCGGTGCAGCGTTTTTCCCGCGACGGAAAACGCGCCGAGGGCGAACCCGATGTCATCACCGTCAGCGGCCGCATCTTCCGCAAGGTGGGTTTGGGCAAAGACGTCACCGACAAGTTCCTGGCCGGCGTGCCGGGGGTGCAGAAGGAGGCTGCGACGGCATCATTACTTCGGCGCGCTTCATCCTGCACCGTATGCCAAAATCGATACGCACCGTGTGCCTGGAGTTCTTCGGGCAGGTTCGCGATTCGGTGCCCAACATCGTCGAGATCCGCGATTACATGGCGGCGAAACCCGGAGGCGCGGTGCTTGCAGGCCTCGAGCATCTGGACGAGCGCTACATCCGCGCGGTGGGCTATGCCATGAAGGCCAAGCGCTCTGATGTGAAATCGGGTCGGCCCAAGATGGTGCTGATCGGCGACATCGTCGGTGACGATGACGATGCCGTCGCGCACGCCGCCTCGCATGTGGTGCGCATGGCCAATGCGCGTGGCGCCGAGGGATTCGTCGCGGTGTCGCCCGAGGCACGGCGCACATTCTGGGCCGACCGCAGCCGTACCGCGGCGATCGCGCGCCACACCAATGCCTTCAAGATCAACGAAGACGTGGTCATCCCGCTGGAACGGCTGGGTGATTATTCGGACGGGATCGAGCGCATCAACATCGAGCTCTCCATTCTCAACAAGCTGCGCGTGCTTGATGCGCTGCGCGTGTTTTTCGCCTCGGGTGATCTGCCGCTCTATCAGCCCGGCCTTGAGAAACCCATGCCGTCGGTCGAGATCCTGGGCGATCGCGCGACGCGCGCTCTCGATCTCCTCACCACGGTGCGCAAGCGCTGGCAGTGGATGCTCCTGAATCTGGATGCGCCGGCCAATTCGGAGGACGGCCTCGGGGACCTGCCGCCCTCCATCCTGCAGCGGCCGGGTGCGAGCGTGTTCGAACTGGTGCAGGACCACACGGTGAGGGTGTCCTGGAAGGACGAAGTGCGCGAAGGCTTGTACGGCATCTTCGATGGC
This sequence comes from uncultured beta proteobacterium, assembly GCA_903899705.1. Classification (GTDB taxonomy): domain Bacteria; phylum Pseudomonadota; class Gammaproteobacteria; order Burkholderiales; family SG8-39; genus 2-02-FULL-62-17. The sequence goes on along the minus strand of CAIUKQ010000155.1, from coordinate 15,158 downwards.
AGCGCCTTCAAGCCCATCGTCGCGCGCGCCGAAGCCATCCATGCAGAAACGCTCAGGGGCCGCGTGTTCGTCGCCCTGCACATGCATGCGGGTGACGGCAATGTGCACACCAACATTCCGGTCAACTCCGACAACTACACCATGCTGCAGGAGGCAACGCAGGCGGTGGCGCGCATCATGCGCCTGGCCAAGAGTCTGGGTGGGGTGATCTCGGGCGAGCACGGCATCGGCATCACCAAGCTTGAGTTCCTGGAGGAGGGCGAGATCGAGGCGTTTCGCGCCTACAAGGAAAAAGTGGATCCCGATGGGCACTTCAACGCGGGCAAGTTGCTCGCGGGCGGGGATCTGCGCTTCGCCTACACGCCTTCATTCAGCCTGATCGGCACCGAGTCGCTGATCCTGGAGAATTCGGAAGTCGGGCAGATTGCCGATTCGATCAAGAGCTGTCTTCGTTGCGGCAAGTGCAAGCCGGTGTGCGCCACCCATGCACCGCGCGCCAACCTGCTTTATTCGCCGCGCAACAAGATTCTCGCAACGTCGCTGCTGATGGAGGCCTTCCTCTACGAGGAGCAGACGCGCAGGGGGATTTCGCTCAAACATTTCGCCGAGTTCGGCGACGTGGCCGACCACTGCACCGTCTGCCATCGCTGCGAGAAGCCTTGCCCTGTGGACATCGATTTCGGTAATGTGTCGGTGGTGATGCGCAATTTCCTGCGCCGGCAGAAGAAACGTGCCTTCAATCCGGGCACGCGAGCCTCCATGCTGTTCCTCGGCCTCAACGACCCGAGGGCGGTGAAACTGTCGCGCATGCTGATGATCGGCTGGGGCTATGTCGCGCAGCGTCTTGCCAACAAGGTGGCGAAAGCGCTGGGGTTGATCCAGCGGCAGACGCGACGTCCGCCCGCCACCACCGGCCAGACGCGCATCACGCAGCAGGTGATTCACTTCATCAACAAGCCCATGCCGGGCGGACTGCCCAAGCGCACCTCGCGTGCGCTGATCGGTGTGGAAGACAAGAGCATCATTCCGGTTATCCGCAATCCGGCCAAGGTCACCGAGGAATCCGAGGCGGTGTTTTATTTTCCCGGTTGCGGTTCCGAGCGGCTGTTCGGGCAGGTGGGCCTTGCGACGCAGGCCATGCTCTACGACATCGGTTCGATCTGCGTGCTGCCCCCGGGGTACCTCTGCTGTGGCTATCCACAGACTTCGGCGGGCGATGCCGATGCGGGGCAGAAGATCGTCACCGACAACCGCGTGCTCTTCCATCGCGTCGCCAACACATTGAATTATCTGGATATTCGGACGGTCATCGTGTCCTGCGGCACCTGCATGGACCAGCTTGCGGGTTACGAGTTCGACAAGATTTTTCCGGGTTGCCGTCTGCTCGACATCCACGAATACCTGCTCGAGAAAAACGTGAAGCTGCAAAGCGTTCAGGGTATCCGTTACATGTACCACGACCCCTGCCACACGCCGATGAAGACCCAGGCACCGCTCAAGATCGTCAATGAGTTGGTGGGTGGCGGCAAGGCGAATGCGGTGAAACTGGCGGAACGCTGCTGCGGTGAGTCGGGCACGCTTGCGATCAGCCGGCCGGACATTTCCACGCAGGTGCGTTACCGAAAGGAAGAGTTGTTGCAAAAGGAGGTCGCTGCCGTTCGCAAGGGCAACGATGACGAAGTGCGCATCCTCACCTCCTGCCCCTCATGCCTCCAGGGCCTGTCGCGCTTTGAACCCGAGACCGGGGTCAAGGCCGATTACATCGTGGTGGAGATGGCCCGCCACCTGCTGGGTCCGGACTGGATGAAGGACTACGTGGAGAAGGTAAATCGCGGCGGCGTGGAGCGGGTGCTGTTCTAGGCGCCCGTCTATCTACCCGGATCGGATCTCCCCCATGGCAAACGACGCGCATCCCGAACAGGCTCGCATTAGCGCTATCTGCATCAGTCCAACCGCTGGCGCACCGATGAGAGCGGTCGGGCGCGTGGCGCTCATTGCAGGCCGCGGTCTGGCCGGTGATCGCTATGCCTCGGACACAGGCGCTTACTCGAAGCCCGGTCCGGGCCCGGTGCGGCATGTCACCTTCATTGCCGAGGAAGGCATCACCAAGGCGAACAAGTCTTTGCGCCTGCGTGGTCTTGAGAAGTTTTCCGCCCTGGACACCCGCCGCAACCTGGTTGTTGCCGGCATGCCAGCCGATGATCTCAATGCGCTCGTGGGCCGGGAATTTTCCTTTGGCAGCGGTCGATTCCGTGGTGTGGAGCTGGCCGATCCCTGTGTGCGTCCCGGCCGCCTTCTTCGACGGGGCGGGTTCGAGGAGGCATTTGACGGTCTGGGCGGCCTGCGTGCCGAAGTGCTCGCGGGTGAGGAACTTGCAGTGGGGGACGAGTTCTCGCCGGGGTGATTGCGATGGCGACGGGCTTAGTCCTTAAGCAGCCCGCGCAAGAATTGTGTCGTCAATGTCGGCCCGCGTCCCGCGGAATCGGGCAGCTTGAGGTCCCGGTCGTGCAAGCGTTGATGCGCGCGGAAGTTCGCGTACATCGCGTCATACACCGGCAGGCTCGCCGTGATGATTGCGTTGTCCGATTCATTGAGCAAGAGCACGCCCTCCGATACGGCGAGCAGCCCCACTGCGATCTGGCCATAACGGTCATCGGCGCCCGGCCGGTAGCCGTGCAGCACATATTCGACCCCGGCATGAATCACTTGTGCGATCTCGGCGATTGACGGGTCGCTGATTTTGTAATGCTTCACCAATTTGGTGAAGGTGGTGCCCTCGGCGTCGTGTGGCCCTAGCGGTTCGCCGGGAATGGCGAAGGGTATGGCATCGGCCGGCCGTTGCGATTCCCCGCCCCAGGGCACGAACACGAATTCGGCCTCGCGGTCGATGAAGCGTTTGATCAGCCACGGGCAGGCCACTCGGTCCAGATGCACGAAATCACGGGTCACCCATTTCATTACGGTCTCCTTTTTTCGGTTTTTTTGCATCGTAGCCGGATTCAGGGCGGGGGCGGTTACCCCGATGCGTCGCGGGCCTATCTTTCGTTTCGATCAGTACTGATCGCTACTCCGGCTGTATCTTCGCCGCCTTCACGATTTTGCCCACGTTGTCCAAATCGCGCCGGATGGCTGCGGCGAATTCCGCGGGTGTGTTGGGCGGCAGGATCACGAAGCCGATGAGCATTGCCATCAGATCGGCGCCTGCGCCCACGGTCATGATCACGCGCGCCGGCCGCGCAGGGTAGGTTTGGGCCGCAGGTTGGCGCCATGCGCCAGCAGTATGCCCGCGAGCAGTGGATGTAAGTATTTGAAAAACATGACTATTTTGTCTTTGAAAAAACGAATATCGGGAGCCTGCAAAATAAACCGCAAAGTCGCGCAATCGCCGCCGATGCGGAAATCTGGTTTCGATATCATGCGCGGCTCCCGCGAAGGCTATAACCATGATTATCCTGAAGAATGTCACGCTGCGCCGTGGCGCGAAAGTGCTGCTGGACAAGACCTCGGTCACCATCAATCCCGGCGAAAAGGTGGGACTGGTGGGGCGCAATGGCACCGGGAAATCCACTCTCTTCGCGCTCCTCAACGGTTCGCTGCACGAGGATGGCGGCGATTGCAATGTGCCGCCGCAGTGGCGCATGGCCCAGGTGGCGCAGGACATGCCTGAGACCACGCAGAGTGCAACTGATTTTGTGCTCGAAGGCGACACCCTGCTGATGGCCGCGCGCGAGGAGGTGCGTCTCTCGGAGGAGGGTGATGACGGCATGCGCATGGCCAATGCCTACATGGTGCTTGCCGACGCCGGTGAACACGATGCCCCCTCGCGGGCCCAGTCTCTGATCCTCGGTCTGGGGTTCACGGTTGCGGAGCTGGACAATCCGGTGAACAGTTTTTCCGGCGGCTGGCGCATGCGCCTGCAGCTGGCGCGGGCGCTGATGTGCCCTTCGGACCTTCTGCTGCTCGATGAGCCGACCAACCACCTGGACTTGGATGCGCTGATCTGGCTTGAAACGTGGCTCAAGCGCTATGCCGGCACGATGCTGGTGATCAGCCATGACCGCGAGTTCCTGGACGCCATTACCGAAGTCACGCTGCACATCGACAACGCGAAACTGATGCGCTACGGTGGCAACTACAGTGCCTTCGAGACCATGCGCGCTGACCAGATGGCCCTGCAGCAGTCCACCATGGTCAAGCAGCAGGACAAGATCGCGCACCTGCAGAAATTCATCGACCGCTTCAAGGCCTCGGCGAGCAAGGCCAAGCAGGCGCAAAGCCGGGTCAAGGCGCTGGAGCGCATGGAGCGCATCGCGCCGGTGCTCGCCGATGCGGAGTTCACCTTCGAATTCCAGGAACCGGACACCCTTCCCAATCCCATGCTGTCGATGCAGAAGGCCTCGTTCGGCTATGCGCCGCCGGCCGACGCGCCCGCGGGCACCGCGCCCACCATCATCGTGCGCAATGTCAACCGCTCGGTGCATGCCGGCCAGAGAATCGGCATCCTGGGCGCCAACGGACAGGGCAAGTCGACGCTGGTGAAGACCATCGCGCGAACCATGCCGCCCGTCAGCGGGGAGATTACCGAGGGCAGGGGCCTGAACATCGGCTACTTCGCGCAGCAGGAACTGGACGTCCTGCATCCCGGTGACACACCCATGCAGCACATGATCGATCTCGCAAAAGTTACGCTTGCCACCAACCGCGGCGGATGGATCAGCGCACGGGAACAGGACCTTCGCAATTTTTTGGGGACCTTCAATTTCAGCGGCGACATGGTCAAGCAGCCCGTGGGCACGATGAGCGGCGGCGAAAAGGCACGGCTCGTGCTGTGCATGATCGTGTGGCAGCGGCCGAATTTGTTGCTGCTCGATGAGCCGACCAACCACCTTGACCTCTCAACCCGCGAGGCGCTCGGGGTTGCGTTGAACGAGTTCGAGGGCACCGTGATGCTGGTGAGCCATGATCGCGCGCTTCTGCGAGCGGTATGCGACGAATTCTGGCTGGTCACGCGCGGCGGCGTGGTGCCCTTCGATGGCGACCTGGAGGATTACCAGCGCTACCTGCTGGATGAGGCCAAACGGACCCGCGAGGCCGCGGCCTCGCCGCAGAAGCGCGCGGCCTGATCCGGTCTGCATTCAGGGATGGAATCGCATCGAACGGCAGGGCCTTGCTAAGCTATCCGGCGAATGGCATAAAGAGGCTGGCGGCCGTTCTTTTTTGCATCGAACCGGATGACAGGCATGTTGTGGACCATCAACGAATTTGCATTTCTCGTGGCGATATTCGCCATCTTCCTTGTTTTTATTGAGGTTGGTTTTCGCACCGGACGCCGCAGCGGCGCCCGTCATGACGAATTGTCGCGATCCCATATCGGTTCGCTTCAGGCCGCCATCCTGGGGCTTCTGGCGCTGCTGCTCGGCTTTACCTTCGCGATGGCGGTGTCCCGTTATGACGCGCGCAAGTCTCTTGTGCTGGACGAGGCCAACGCCATTGGCACGGCGAGCCTGCGAGCGAGGCTGCTGCCTTCGCCGCAACGGGAGGAAGTCGGAGCGTTGATCTGGAAATATGTTGATGCGCGGATCGGTTTTCTGGATGCCGGCATTGATCCGCTCCGGTTGGACGCCGCAAATTCCACGACCTCGCGGCTCCAGGAACAACTGTGGTCGCAGGCTGGCATCGCGGCTGAGCGGGATCCGCGCTCGATGCCGACTTCCCTTTTCATGCAGTCCCTCAATGATGTCTTCGACCTCGCCGAGAAGCAGCGCGTGGCCCTCGAGAACCATGTGCCGGAAACGGTCTTTTACCTGCTGGTTGTCGTTTCGATCATTGCGCTGGTTTTCATCGAATACGGCTGGGGCATTGCGGGAAAGCGGCGACAGGGATCAACGGCGGTCTTCGCTTTTCTCATAGCGCTCGTGCTGACGACCATCCTTGACATAGACCGGCCCCGCCGGGGTCTCATCCAGGTCGGGCATGAAAGTCTTCTGCGCCTGAAGGCCGATGTAAATCGGAGTCCCTGAACGTCGCGTCATGCCGGCCGTGCCGGCGAAGAATGGCCTTCGCGGAACTCATTCGGGATGAGTTCCCATGGTCTGGCGGCGGTCCGGCTTACTCGGACTTCACGCCGGTCAGCTTAACGATCTCGCGCCATTTGTCGGTCTCTCGGCGCAGGAATGTGGCGAACTGCTCGGGGCTTTCGTCCAGCGTGGGCTCGTTGCCGCCCGCCTCGAGCGCCTTCTTCACGCTCGGGTCGGTCAGCGCTTTGGCGGTTTCCGCGTGCAGCCGGCGAATCATGTCGCCGGGCGTCTTTGCCGGCGCAGCCAGACCGGCCCAGGTCTCGTGTATCAGGAGATCATTTTTGATGATCTCGCGCACCGTGGGCGCATCCGGAAAGCCCTTGAAGCGGTGGCCGCTGGTGACCGCCAGCACGCGGAACTTCCCGGTCTGCACCAGGGGCAGCGAAGTGGTGGTGGCCAGAATCGTGAAGTCGATGTCGCCGCGCAACAGCGCGAAGGCCACGTCGTTCTGTGTCTTGAAGGGCACATGCAGGGCCTTGATGCCGGAGATGGCCAGGATGGAGGCTGCGGAGAGGTGCGGCTGTCCGCCAATGCCGCCCACGCCATAGCTGAACTTGTCCGGATTCGCGCGAGCATAGGCGAGCAACTGCTCCAGCGTTTTAGCCGGGGAGTCGGGACGCACCAGAACCATCGAGGAACTGCCGCCATAGATTTTGGCCACGGCCGCGAAATCGTCCAGGGGTTCGTAGGCGAGTTTCGGATTCACCGCCTTGGCAATGAGGAAGGCGGCGGCAATCACCATCATCGAGTGGCCGTCCGGCGCGGCCGTGGACACCGATTGCGCCGCGACCACGCCACCCGCGCCCGGCCGGTTATCCACCACCACCGGTTGGCCCATTTGCTCGGAGAGCTTTGTCGCCACGGCGCGCACATAACCGTCGGTGCCTGCGGGCAGCACCGTGGCGATGCGCAGGGGTTTGGAGGGAAACCCCGCCTGTGAAAGCGCGGGTCCTGAAATCGCGATTGCAGCGAGCAGCGAAAAAATCCGGATCGAATAAGAGGGCACGTGTTTCCTTTCCAGGGCACATTCCGTGGTTGCGGCGGGTTTGCGTAGCTTGATATTCTCCTCTGTCCGGCCCCGCCTGTGTGATCTGCGCCGCTGAGCTAGGATCGGGGTCCGTGGAATATTCTGCGGGGCACACCGGTCTCCTTTTCCGGAATATCGCGAGGTACGCATGAAACGTTTGATCACGCTGTTTGGCGCCATGGTCCTTCAGGCCGGCGCAGGTTCGTTGCAGGCAGCCGACCCTTTTCCCAGCAAGCCAATGCACCTGGTCACGGCACTGCCGGCGGGGGTCGACGCCTATGTCAGGGTGCTTGCAAACACACTGACCGGCCAACTCGGCCAATCCGTGGTCGTTGACAACCGTCCCGGCGGCGCCTGGGCGCCGGCGGCGCGCGCGGTGACGGGGGCGGCGCCTGACGGCCACACACTGCTTGTTTATTCGGTGGTGATCCTGATATCGAAGAACGTGCAGCCCAGCCTCGCCTATGACCCCATCGCGGATTTTGCGCCGGTGGCAAAAATCTACGGCGATGGCGCCTCGGTCCTCTACGTGAGTCCTACCTCGCGCTTCAAGACGGTCCAGGACCTGATCGCAGTGGCGAAGGCCAATCCGGGCAAGGTGACGCATGGCGGATCGTTTGGCACGAGTTCCCATCTTCAGGCCGCCTCCTTTCTCGCCATTGCCGGCGCGAGGGGCTTCCATGTGCCGTTCCGCGGGCCGGGGGACGACCTTCCGGCGCTGTTTCGCGGCGACATCGATTTCAGTTTCACCGTGACCACGGTGACCCTGCCCCTGATTGCCAGCGGCAAGCTGCGCGCCCTCGCGGTGACCAGCGGCAACCGAGTCAAGGCGCTGCCCGATGTGCCCACACTGCGCGAAGTGCTGAACAACGACCTGCTGATCCAGGAGAACTGGACTGGTTTCGCGGCGCCCGCCAAGACGCCCCGCGAAGTGGTGATGCGCCTGCACGCCGAGACGCAGAAGGCGATTGCCGATCCGGCCATGCTGAAGGTGATCGACTCCGGCGGCAACCTGCCCGCAGGCAATGAGAGTCCCGAGCAGTTCGGCCAGTTCATCCAGCGCGAATACGACAAGTGGCGCGAGGTGGTGAAGCTCTCGGGGTTGAAGCTGGATCAGTAAGCAGGGGCCATTCCCGGCAGGGGCGTCCTTGTGCCGGGCCGGAATGCGAGAGAATGCCGCCTCGCCAAAATTCAAAACAGTTGGAGACCATTGATGGCACGCAATCAGATCAGGCTTGAATTCACCCGCAAGGCATTTGGCGGGGACAAATCCTTCGGCAACACCGGGGCCTACGAGCGCCTGCATGGGAAGGTCCACTTTGCGATCGATCCCGCGGAACCGAAGCTGCCGTGGATATGCGACCTGGACCTCGCGCCGAGGAATGCCGCGGGCCTCGTTGAATTCGCCGCCACGCTTGATATTGTCAAACCGGTTGATCTTGCCAAGGGCAACCGCCGCATCCTGTTCGAGTTCTCCAACCGTGGCGGCCGCTCCATGATCACCGGCCTCAACTTCGGCAAGGGCAAGAACCTGGCCAGCGCCGAACACGCCGGCGATGGCCTCTTGATGCGCCACGGCTATACGCTGGTGTGGTGCGGCTGGCAGGGCGACCTGATCGACCGCGGCGAGAACGTGGTGGCCTACCTGCCGCATGCGAAAAAGGACGGCCAACACCTTCGCGGCAGGGTGCGCCAGGAATTCAGCACCATCGAGCCCGGCATTCTGTCCCTGGGCACCAGCGAAGGTGCTGAGAAGGGTGAGGACGTCGAGAGCTATCCCGTGCTCGACCGCGCCCAATGCACGCTGACACTGCGGGAGCATGAAACCGATCCGCGCGTGCCGCTGCCCGATGCCGAGTGGGAACTCGCCCAGGCAAAAATGGTGGACGGCAAGCTCGTTGTGACGCCCTCGCAGAATCACCTGTATGTAAAAGGCGGATTCAAACCCGGCTGGCTCTATGAAATGATTTATGAAACCGAGGGGTCACGGGTGGCGGGCCTGGGGTTCCTTGGCATCCGCGATGCGTTGTCCTTCCTGCGCTTTGGCGACAAGGACTCGGCCGGAAATGCGAATCCCCTCTCGGGTTTTGTGGACAAGGCCTATGGCACCGGGACCTCGCTCTCCGGACGCGTGGCGCGCGAATACATCTATGCAGGCTGGAACGAGGATGTCGAAGGCCGCAAGTTGCTCGACGCGCTGCAGACGCACACCGGCAGCGGGCGTCTCCTGTACAACAACCGCTTCTCGCAGCCGGGCCGCTATCCGCGCCAGCATGAGGAACACAGCTGGCCCTCCGAGGTCTATCCGTTTTCCTTCGACCGGGTGCCCGATCCGTTCACAGGGAAAACCGATGCACTGTGGAAACGTCCGAAGACCGATCCGCTGGTGCTGCATTCGCACACGGAAGGCGATTACTGGAAGCGCCATGTCTCGCTCACGCACACCGACCCGCGCGATGGCAGCGATCTCGAGTTGCCGCCCAACGTGCGCATGTACAACTTCACCGCCGCGCCCCACATGGCAAGGCCGGTCGTCGATCCCGAGTGGATCGGGCAGATTGCGCCCAACAGCATTTCCGCCGTGACCTACCGTCGCGCGCTGATCGTGGCCATGGATGAGTGGGCCTCGAAGGGCACGCTGCCGCCGCCTTCGGCCATCCCGCGCGTGTCGGACGGCACCCTCATCAAATCCTCGGAATACGTGGCGAAGTATCCGAGGATTCCCGGCGTCAAGCTGCCGGTTCGCGGCAACAGCCGGCTGATGCGCTACGACTACGGTCCCGAGTATGAATCGAAGGGCATCATCGGCAACCTGCCGCCGGTGGCGGTGCCCGGCCAGGAGTATCCGCTGGGTGTGTCATCGATCGATGCGGATGGCAACAATGTGGCGGGCGTGCGCTATCCCGATGTCGAGGTGCCGCTGGGAACCTACAACGGCTGGTCGCTGCGCAAGGCGGGTTTTTCCGAAGGCGCGGAGTTCTGGAACACCGGCAGCTTCGTGCCATTTTGCAAAACCCGTGCCGAGAGAGAGACGAAGGGCGATCCGCGTCCCTCGATCGAGGAGCGCTACAAGTCCCATGACGACTATGTGGCGAAGGTGCAGAAATGCTGCGACGGTCTTGTCAAGGAGCGCCTGCTGCTGGATGAGGACGCGAAGATGCTGGTGGAGAAGGCCAGGGGCCGCAATCCGCTGGATCCTGCCACGTCGCTCGGCCCGCTGGTGCCGGTGATGGTGGCGCCGGGGGGCTGACGCCGTCGGGCCGGTTGCGGCCGGCCCTCAAGAAATTCCGCATGAATGCCGATAGTCAGGTTGACGCGGCCTGTTCGGCTGCACTGACATGCGGAGTACGCACGTGGAAGTCATCGAATCGGGGGTGCAGGACGAGGGCGCGGAAAAACTGGCCCTTGGCGCCAATATTCCGCCCTGTCCCGCCATACTCACCAAACTCATCCGGGAAACGCGCGCCGAGGAGCCCGATTTTCGAAAGGTGACGCAGTTGGTCTCAGGCGACGTGGCGCTTGCGTCGGCCTGTCTGACGCTGGTGAACTCGGCCTTGTTCGGACTTTGCAACAAGGCGACTTCGGTGCATCAGGCGATTTCCCTGCTGGGGCTGGATGCCACCACCCAGATGGTGACGGGCCTCCTGCTGAAACAGGCATTCAACTCGTCTTCGGGACCCGGGATCGAACGCTACTGGAAGGATTCCACGGCCACCGCGCTCGTGGCCGCCACGGTCGCGCGCGAATCGGGACGGCGCGATAACGCAACGCCCTACACCTACGCACTGTTCCGCGATTGCGGCATGCCGGTGATGCATGGCGCCTTCACCATTTACGACGACATCCTCGACGGCACCGCCGTCAGCGCGGACAGTCCCATCCTTGAAGTCGAAAACATGCGCTATGCGATGAACCACGCGCGCGTCGGCTACCAGCTCGCGCGCACCTGGCATCTCTCCGATGAGGTTTGCCTCGCCATCCTGCACCACCACGACATGGCATCAGACCCCGACGTCTGGGGGCAGGACGGCGCCGATGCCGTCAACCTCGTTGCAATCGGCATCATCGCCGACCGGATCTACGGCGGCATCACCGGCCGGGAATCTCCTGAGTGGGAAACAGGCGGCACGTGGGCAATGGAGCTGGTGGAGATTTCGGAGGAAAAGCTCGAAGAAATTGCGACCCGCGTGAAAGCGCACCTCAACGCCTCCTGAAATCGACTCGCTGAAGCTAATATAACGGGCTGGCGATTCTGCTATTCCATCAGGAGGGAAACATGCGGGGGGCGCGCGCAGGGTTCGTGTTTTGGCTGATGACTGCAGCGGTTGCGCATGCGCAGGATGTGTCAGTGTTTCCCAACAAGCCGATTCGTTTCGTGGTCCCGTTTCAGCCCGGAGGCGGCACGGAACTCGTGGTCTTCGACCGCAAGGGTGACAGCGTGGAAATCGAAGCCGGCGACGAAGACGCGATCCTCTTTGTCATGCACGGCGTGCCCATCGACGAGTCCGTGGTCTGCCACGGCCCGTTCGTCATGACCGCCAGCAAGGAAATCCGCGAGGCCTTTGTGGACTTCCAATTCGGGAATACGGGGAAGGTGCCGGAGGAGGAGGTCACCGCCTGAGGCGCCCGTATTCTTTCGGGCAATGCTCGAACGCCTATGCCGCAGACTGTCCCTGGCTAATCGTTGTTATACGTATCATCGGATGATACTATAAGTCATGTCGACCAATGTCGGACTTGAAACTCTACTGGACCTTGCCGGATCAATCATCGATCAAGATTCCGGGTATTGGATCAAGATTGATGCCTGGGTCGTAGATGCCACGGACGAAGTGCCGCATGGGATTCGCTACGCATTGACGCTGCACGAACCAAATGGCAAACGGATACTGGGTTACGACAACGCGCATGCGGTCAAACCAGCCGGGAGATTCAAGTTTTCCGGGCAACGGTTGTCCTACGACCACAGGCACAGGCACAGGCACAGGCATGCGTCTGACAAGGGGATTCCCTACACGTTTGTCGATGCGCACCAGTTATTGAGCGATTTCTTTGCCGAGGTTGATCGGGTGCTGGTACAAAGTAAATTGAAATAAGGCGAGCAAAAAAATGAAAATCATCACAGTCGGAATCCTTCCCCAGGCGCAAATCCGTGCGCGGATTTTGTCGATTGCGAAAGGCAAGCTCAAACCAAAGCCAGGTGACCCCAAAATCTGGTTTACCTCCATGCGCTCACTCGCGGAGGTGTTGAGCGACGAGAATCGCGCCTTGCTCAAAGTCATCTCGGAGAGCAAGCCTGATTCGATCGCCGAACTGGCGCAGGCAACCGGCCGGAAGCCCGGTAATCTTTCGCGTACCCTGAAAACAATGTCCAACTATGGATTGGTGGAAATGCAGCCGGTCAACCAGCGTCAGGTACGGCCGGTTGCAATGGCTACGGAGTTTCGTATTCTCACGGCCGCGTGAATCACACCGGCCAGCCGCTTCGGCTGATCAGCCCGTGGTTGCTACGACTTCGGGTTTGGCGGCAGCCTTTACCAGCGCGGGCGCCATATCCGCAAACGCCTCCCCATCTTTTGCCGTGAACACAGCCGACCTCACCCGGTAGCTCGCCCCATCCATCCCCGGCAGCGGTTCACCCCCGGCAAAGTCGTCCAGCAGCTTCAGCATCCCATCGCGTAATTTGATGATTATGCTGTCAGATTTGCCAAGTCTCTCTCTGGAGCGGTCGGCAATCGGCCCCATGGTTTCCTGTATCCCGCAGTCTTGTATGCCAAAGCCCTTGAGGCCGGTGAAGGAGGCGCCGCTCTTCTGCAACTCGCGGTCGATGAGGTAGTCGTTGTCCCTGTTCCTCACCGCGCGGTCGGTGCCGGGGATCAGCTCGGTGTGGATATAGTTCCAGTTCTTCGAGTTCTGCATTTCGGCCTCGCCAAGCGGCCGGTCGGGGTGGTATTCGATGCTGTAGATCATGCAGTTCTCGTCGTCGATCGGCACCCAGATGTGCGCGCCGATGGGCGCATCCGGCCCGGCATGGCGGCCGATCAGCTTGTGGAAGGGCATGAGCATCACGCTCGCAAGCCAGCGCGTGCCCTCGGGCACCTCGCTGCCGTTGCCCGCGATGAAACCGAAATCGCTGCGGATGAATTCGAACTTGGTGGAATGCGTCTTCAGGTTGGCGGCGCCGCGATGCAGGTGGTGCAGGTGGCTGATGTCGTAGCCGCCCTCCAGCGCCTGGAACCAGTTGCACTCCTGGATGTGGCGCGTCGCGAAACGGTGGCTCGCCGGCACCGTCGTCCACTCCAGGTCCGGGAACGCCGGCCGATGCTCCGCCGGCCCCATGTAGGCCCACACCAGGCCCCCGCGCTCCACGCACGGATAAGCCGTCAGCCGCACCTTGTTTTTGAAATTGCTCTCGGGTGGTTCGCTCGGCATATCCACGCATCGGCCCTCCAGATCAAACTTCCAGCCGTGATACACACAGCGCAGCCCAGACTCCTCGTTGCGCCCGAAGAACATCGACGCATTTCTATGCGGACAGCGCTCATCGACCAACCCCGGCTTGCCCTCCGAATTGCGGAAGGCCACGAACTTCTCGCCCAGAACCTTCACGCGGACCGGGGCGCAGTCGGGCTCAGGGAGTTGATCGGAGAAAAGGATGGGGACCCAGTATCGGCGCAGGAGGGTGCCCATCGGCGTGGACGGGCCCGTTTGGGTTAGCGAGTTATTTTGATCGCGAGTAAGCATGATCACTTTCTGGAATTGAATTTTCGAAGGCACCCTACACCGAGAGGCGGGTCTAATACAACCGACGGGACGAAATTGATTCGAGCGTCAAATCAATTTGACGGCGAAACAAGAACGCAATGTGAAAGGCTGTGTTGATCGGTATTGACCCTAACCGGTCTCCGGATTTTCTCTAGAACGGCCTTTCGGGGGAGTCGGCTCGCATCATGGAGTTGGATCAGGTGCCTTTGATTGAATTTCCCTCCTCGCGAACCAGTGCCAGCTCTTTGCCTTCGGGGCCGATGGCGGGTGCGGGCTTCTCGGGTTGTTCGAATTCGGGCTTGACTGGGCCTGCGCGCTTTGTAACTCCTACAGGCGCAATTCCATCTATTCGATCTGACGATCTAATCTCTCCTAGGAACGACCGAACTACATGCGGAGCAATTTCGCAATCAACAACTTCAGGTAATCGATCTTGGTGTCATTAACCGCAAGCCTAGCTTGCTGCTCGATCACCAATGCCTTCAGGGGATCGACATCATCGTGCACTGCCCCGTAGCGCCCGAACATGCTCCCGGAGGAAGATTCGGAAGGCATGGGCGGCGGCGCTCAGTTGCTTGTTGCGCGAATGGACGATATGCCATTCTCCGGGAAGTGGAAAACCCCTGACGTTTAGCAGCCGCAATTCTCGAAGGTCAGCATCTGAGATCGCATGTCGCGACAAGATAGCCAACCCCAAGCCGCCGGCAACCCCCTGCTTTATCGCCTCATTGCTCCCGATTGTCATCCGCACGGGAAGTTTGATGCGCTTCGAAGAAAGGAAATCGTCGATTGATATGCGTGTACCGGAACCTTTCTCCCGCAGCAGGAATCTTTGGTCCTTCAGATCGACAAGATCGAGTTGACGGGCTGATGTCTTGAAATCGAGAGGTGCGATTACTATCAGCGGGTTTGCAAGGAATGGTTCTGACTCTATATCCCAATCCGTCGGCGGCATGCTCATGATATGCAGGTCATCCAAGTTATCGCGCAAGCGTGAAAGGACGCCATCTCTGTTCTGCACATCCAGTTCCACTTCGATACCCGGGTGGCGGCGACAGAAAATACCAAGCGCCCTGGGTAGAAAATACTTTGCGGTGGTTACGACCGAAATGCGAATGCACCCACGTTTAAGGGCCCTAACTTCGCCGACTCGCGATTCAAAATTTGACCAAAGTGCGTATTCCACGTCATCGTGACCGGTGATTCCGCCGCATCGTGACCGAGGTTCCAGGGGATCGTGACCGCGATTCCGCGGCCATCGTGACCGATGGAGTGGTTGTTGTATGGAT
>CAIUKQ010000154.1 GCA_903899705.1 uncultured beta proteobacterium | reverse complement strand
AGGCTATGGCCTCGTCGATTCCACTGTCCAGTCCGATCCTGTCGGTCCAGCCCAGTTCGGTTCGCAATTTAGTGCTGTCCAGGTGGTAGGCCGCGTCCTTACCCATGCGTTCGACCACCACCTCTACGTGGTCGGTAAGGCTCGCACCCAGTTTGCTACATATCTTTTCGACCAGGTCACGAATGGAAATGACGTTGTTGGTGGAGATATGGTAGGTGTCGCCATTGCGGCCGTTCAGCATTATCCGCCAGGTCGCATCCGAAACGTCGCGAATGTGGATGAAAGAACGGGTCGACTCTCCGCCGCCATGCAATTGAAGCTTGCGGCCCAGCAAGATGTACAGAATCGTACGGGGAATAATCCTGTATAGCTGCTGGCCCGGTCCGTAGACATTGGCGGCCCGGGTGCTGACCACCGGGAAGTTATAGGCCGTCCGGAATGTTCGCAGACTCATGTCCGCGGCCGCACGAGATACTGCGTAGGGGGTGCTCGGATTGAATGGAAAATCCTCGGTTACAAAACCGGTGCAGCTGCCATAAACCTCCGGTGTGGAAATGTGGACGTAACGCTTTAGAAAATCACACTTCCGAAGTTCGTCGTGAAATTTTACGGTTGAGACCGCGTTAGTCATGAACCAGTCCGCCGGATTCTGCCAACTCTCACCCACCATGCTCTGTGCAGCAAAATTGACGACGTATTCAGGCCTGACATCCCGAATAAGCGTCGTGATTGCCGGCAGATCCCGGTTGAGATCAAGTTGATGGAACTCAAAATTCTTCGACTCATGCCAACGGTACGGGAGGAATGCCGATATAGGTTCCGCAGAACGGCTGGTACCAATAACACGGGCCCCCTGGCCCAATGCAAAATCGGCGAAGCTTGCGCCAGAAAATGAATTGCTTCCGACTACGAGGACGGTGTTCACGAAAATTCCCTTGTCTATGAGATCTTCTGACGCCGGTTGGCGTGGAGCCATTGCATGAGCATGTGTCCCACGACCAGCTGAAGATCTTCTGACAGCTGCATGTCGTCCACAGGAAAATGGATCGACACATCGGCAAGCGACTTGCAACTCCCGCCTGAATATCCGAGGATGGCGTAGGATTTCACGCCGATGGCCTTCGCCTGTTCCAGTACGGCAAGGATATTCGACGAGTTACCGCTACCAGACAGTGCAATGAGCAGATCGCCCGCCCGTCCCTGTACAGCGAGTTGTTCGGCATAAATGCGGTCATAGCCGACATCATTTGCCAGGCAGGTAATGACCGCAGGATTTGCGGACAGGGCCAACGCCCTCATTCCCGCGCCTGTTTGCTTCGCTATTCCATACACAAAATCATTTGCAAGATGAATGGCATTGCCCGCGCTCCCCCCATTGCCACAAAAGAACACCTGCCGCCCCTCTTCCCAACAATGCTGCATATCCTGAGCAAGGCTGCCGACCGTTGACCAGTCGGCATTGGCGAGTACGTCACTTAGACGTGTCGCATAGGCGGCGAAGAAAGCATTGTGCGAAGCCACAGGGATCATTTCCGATGATCCAGTTAGGCAGCCAAAACCGTCTTTTGCATCCACTTGAGGTTGTGGAAATGATCCGCATCCTTGAGTTCGCCGCTGCGATATTTCGCGATGATCTCCCGAATGGCATCTTCGACCGTCTTCTTGGGTCGGTAACCTGTGGCAAGCAGTTTGTCCGAATTCACGCGGTAAGAGCGCGGGTCGTTGGATTCCGTCACCACGATATCGGCGGGCACATGCTTCTTGACCAATTGTGCAATATCGAGAATGGAAATGTTCTCGAATCCGGCGTTATAGATTCCCGTCACTTCGGGATGATCAATCAGATGAAGGTAGACGTCGGTGATGTCATCAATATGGATGTTTGGCCGGGTCTGGGTTCCGCCAAAAACCGTGATCCGTCCCTTGGTGAGGGCCTGCATGGCAAGCATGTTGACCGAAACGTCAAGCCTCATGCGCGGGGAGTATCCGCACACCGTAGCTGGCCGCACAATCTGGACCGACATCACATCCGAATAGCTCAGCAGCACGCGTTCCGCGACCATTTTGGTCTTGTTGTATTCGGAAATCGGCTTGAGCACGAGTTCCTCGACGACCTGTGGTTCGTCCTTGACGCCATAGACGCTTCCCGAAGACGCGTAAATGAAACGCTTGATACCTCGGCGTTTTGCACGGTCAGCAAGTTGCATGGTCGCGAGTGCACTGACCTCCCAAGTCAATTTGGGATTGAGGTCGCCGCAGGGATCATTTGCGATCGAGGAAAGGTGCACGATGGCATCGACGCCATCTAGGGGAACTGTATCGATGTCGCAGACGTCGCCCTTGACAATACTGAGATTCGGATGTGGGCCTAGGAAACAACCGAACCACTGGGTATCAAACGCGACCACTTCGTAGCCGCGATTCAGGAGTTTGGGCACCAAAACGTGGCCCTTATAGCCACAGCCGCCGGTTACAAGTATCTTCATTGATTTTTCGCCTGCTACTGGATTAGGTCGCATAGGGTGCTAACAGGGTGGATTCTACCTCAGGGGTTTGCCTGAGCCACCTATTTGCAGTCAGAAATAGTGATTCCCGGCCCATTTTTTAGCTTATGGATTGGAGTGATGACCTCAGGAGTTATCAGGGGCCATCTGCATCGACTATCGCCGCATCAACGCTTCCCGCAATGCCTGGATTCGACGGCCTTGTTCCGGAATTCCCTGCGCCCGATTCAGGAGAAACATGCCCCAAATCCAGAGCACCGCTGCAAAAAATGCCACCAACGCCGAAACCATTACCATGACAGCGCGCTTTGGCCGGGTCTTGATTTCGGGCTCAACCGCGGTATCCAGAACCTGTATCAAGGAGGAATCTTTGGACTCGTCAATTCTGGCGGCTTCGTATTGCTTGGCGATCAACTCGTATAGGGTTTCGTAGTACTTGATGTCCCGAAGAGCGCGCAGACTGTCCATTCCCCTTGCCGTCGGCACCGGCCCCTTCGGTACCCCGCCCTCCAGCCGCGCCAAAGCCTCCTGCATTGCGGCAAGCTCCTTTTGCGCAAGTATCAGAGCCGGATTATTGTCCGAGGAAAAGGAGCGCATTGCACTTATCTGCACTTCCTGTGCGGAAATTTTCCCGCGCCACTGGGACGTCGTGGCAATCATGGAACGGCCCTGATCGTCCACCTTCACCACACCACCTTGAACCAGTTGTTGCCGTGCGGCGATTTCGGCGTTGGTGAGATTGTCCTTAGCCTGTTTGAGCTGCTGCTCAAAAAACAGTCTTCTTTGGGCCGCCTCCGTGATCGCCAGTGACCGATTGATTTTGTATAACTCATCAACCAGACCATTTGCGAGATCGGCTGCATGTTTCGGATCAGTATCGTCAACCTCCACAGTAATTACCGATTCCCGTCCGACTGTGACCCGTCGCACCTCTTCAAACCTGCTGCGGGCTTCCGCAAGAATTGATTTGTTATAGTAGCTTATGAGGTCGAATCGTCCGATCACCTTGTCTGATATTGTCCTGCTCCTCAACATGACCGTATAGATGTCGCTGGGACTCTTAAGCGACCCACCGATGCCCGATGGAATCCCGCCTGCCAGTTGGGCAAGCAGCGCGGACGTGCCCCCCCCACCCTGTTGAGGCGGGAGAATCGTCGTCGAAGCGGTGTAAATATTGGGGAGCGTCAGGCTGTATCCTGCAGTAATGCAAGCTACAAGCAGTGGAAACAATGCCAGCAACTTTTTGCGACTCGCGAGCGCCACCAAAAGATCAAGTATCCAGATTTCTCCGCCAGTTTCATGGCGGGATTCTTGTTGTTCAGGTTTGTCTGTCATGTGATGAGTCTGATAGCACGTTTCTTAGACAATCGGTAGGGCATGAAATCAACCCCTAAAGAGGCTCCAGACACATTGTGTGTGGCCGCCTTCACCAAAGCTTTGCTTAGTTCTTTAAAACCTTCAAAGCCGCCGCACCAAGACCAAACTGATAGAGAATCTGGCCATAGTCCTTGAGTATCCTGGTCCAAGTGACACGATCAACCTCCTCGGGTACCACAACCGTATCCCCAGGCAGAAGATTCGCTCCGTCAAACGAACCGAAATAGCCCGATTGTCGCTTGCTCAAAACTGTCCCATCAGGCCGGATTACATACACGTCATTCTTGTCCCCAAACTGGGAAACCCCCCCCGCCTGCAACAGGTAATCAGAGACGCGCTTTTCCGATTTAAAAACAAACGCATTCTCATTGTAAACAGCACCGAGAACGCTGACCGTGGACGGGCGGGGCGGAACGATAAACGTGTCACTGTCTTCCAGCGGGATATCCGGTAGATCTGCGAATCGCGCGAACAGATCCGGCGGCAACTCAAGGACAATACGACCAGTTGCCTTGACCTGACGCAACTTTATCAGCAGTGCCTGTTGCGCCTGCGACTCCTGGGAAAGACCGGCCGCTTCCTCAACGCTAACAACATTCTTACTTCGGCTGATGGCATTTCGCTGCATTTGCCGTTCAAGCCTGTTCGTCGCTTCCTCGAGCTTTTTCTGTTGCGCGATCCGGGTCGACTCCCGGTTGAATTCGGCCCCGAACAGATAGGCTTGCGGTGCCAACCCGCCTACCCTTGAAACCAGTTGGCGCAGCGTTTCGCCAGATTGAACCGCGTAGACTCCAGGGCTGTTGAATTCCCCCTCGAGCCGGACATATTTTGTCTGCTTGGAGATGGACTGCGGAATGTCATCCACGGAAAAAATAGTCACCACATCACCTGGCTGCAGAAGCAGATTCTGAGCCGGGTCGCCCTCCAGAATGGCCTTTCCAAGATTGAATGGAACCAATGTCGTTGTGAGGTCCTTCGGATTGATCCGTTCCACAACTGCGTAGTCCCAGTTGACTTCACTGCGGTTACGCCTGATTTCGTCAGTGAGTCTGGACGTCGCGGTTTCCGTCAGCCTTTGCTGGCTGTTCTGGGCAGAATTGTGCGTGGAATTCAACGCATTCAATGGATCCACCAGGGGATCTGTCCCTGGTTTGGCGGCCGCTGTTGATTGCGCAGGGCGTTGCTGTTGCTTCGCAGATTCTGCCGAGTTTATTGCCGCCACGCCGGAGGATATCTGTGTCCTTCGCATCGATTCCGCCAAAGTCATTACCGCGATTTCCGATTCGCGCGGCTGGTTTCTTTTCAGGAGGTCAGCCACAGACAATTCCACCCCGGCCGCGCGACTGCGCCGGATCTGCTCCGCGATGCCTCCGTCCAGTCCCACCGTCTGATTCCTACGAAGCCAGTATTCGCGTGACAGCAATGCATCGGTTTGCGGAACAAGGTCCTTAACTCGCATGCCCTGCCGCCAAGGAAATCTCGCCGGCTGTGCCACGTTTCCGCGCAGGGTTACAGCGTTATCCAGGCGTGGTGCCACCGAATAGACAGTCACCAAATCACCATCCCGCAACTTCACAATGGGCATGGACTGCGAGAGGCTGTATTCATCGACTTTGCGTGATGTTCGGTTCTCTATCCGCTCGAGGGTGACTTTCTGGCCCGCAGCTGTGCTCGAGAAACCTCCCGACCATGCAATCAAATCCGCCAGGGAATTGGCCTTCTTGAGTTCATATATTGCGGGAACATTGATGCTTCCGGAGATCGCCACCAAACTGCCAACCGGCGGGAAATAGATGACGTCCCCAGACAGCAACTGCACATCTTTCGATTTGTCCCCACTGATCAGGAGGTCATAGAGGTCCAATTCAGTAACCAGATTGTTGCCTCGCTTGAGTTGGATTCCCCGCATCGAACCCTTAACCGAAGGTCCGCCGGCTGCGAATACCGCATTGATCAGCGTGCTCATTGAACTCACTGTAAAACTGCCCGACCGGCGCGCCTGCCCGACGACCAGCACCTGGATCGAACGCAACTGACCCAGCGTCACCGTAAGTTCGAAATTCCGGAAGACTTTTCCGATGGCCGCTTTGAGATGGGACTGCAGATCGCGGTACTTGACACCCATCACGCTGATGACGCCAATCCTGGGGAGGCTGATCCTTCCGTTCCGGTCGACGTCAGCTGTCCAATCGATATCCACAGCTCCGTATGCCCGCACAACCACCTCATCGCCGGGACCGATGACATAATCGTCAGTAACCGGAACACCGTCCAACGGAGCGAAAGTCGAGGGCACAAATCTGAACAATTCGGCGCCAAACAATGGAAGATCCCGGCCGGTCGATTGTGCAACAAAATCCTGAAATTCAATGCGTTCGCGAATTTCAGGGACAACAACTTCCTGAATTTGCGTCGACGCCGAGTCATTTGCCTGACTCTGCCCCTGGCGTCGCGATTGACGTGGCGGCGTATTGGAAATAATCGGGGATTCGACCGGTTTAGTCGACAGGCCAGCCCCCCCCCCCCCAGAGTCACCACCACCACCACCACCACCGGGCAACTGCAACTGTTGCGCGAACTGGGCTTGCACGGCCAACGGCAGAATGAACAAGCCACAAGCCAGAAATATCAGACGCCAAACCATATTCATCCGCCGATTACCTGAAAAATTGTGCCCCATGGAACGAGTGGGAAAGGTCAAATTGACCACGGCGCGGAGGATAGCGTTTTTCCCAATCCGAGTCCAATCGCGGGATACCCCAAAGTTCAAGCTGAATCAGCTTCCAGCAAGGCAGTCGGTCAACACCGATTCCCAATGCTGGGCCGAAAGGCAAAATTCATGCCGGACCTTTTCATTTGCCATCAAGGAATTCTTCGGCCGGGGTGTCGGCAAGGGGTATTCTTCCGATGGAATAGGCTTTACAACTGCCGGGCTCTCGATAAAGAGCCGTTCATCCACCTTTCCCGCCTGAGAAACTTTGGCAAGTATCGCGCTCGCAAATCCGAACCATGTCGTTCGTCCGTCGGCGGTCAGGTGGTAAATGCCACGTACTCTGGAAATCGATTCGGCAAAATTCTCGCCACCGAATCCTAGCTTTCTCAATATCATTGCGGTATTCGTGGCCAAAAATGCGCTGCTTGTGGGCGCCCCCCACTGGTCATTGACCACTTTTAGTTCCCTTCGCTCTTTCGCGAGCCTGAGGATTGTCAGCATGAAATTGGCGCCCCGCGGCGCATAGACCCAGCTGGTTCTCAAAATTAGATGTGGAAAATCAATGGCTTGTATGGCCTTTTCGCCCTCAAGCTTTGACCTTCCATACACGTTGAGCGGATGCGTTGCGTCATCTTCAGTATAGGGCGCCCTGCTCCTCCCGTCGAATACATAGTCGGTTGAGTAATGAATCAAAGGAGCACCAAGACGCTTGCCCTCCTCGGCGAGCACGCCGGGAGCCTTCCCGTTGACCGCCATCGCTAGGGCCTGCTCATGCTCCGCCTTATCCACCGCGGTGTAGGCCCCTGCATTGACGATGAGGGAAGGCCGTATGTCACGAACGTTCACGCGTATCGAATCCGGGTCGGCAAGATCAATCCGATCACGTCCAACCGACACGATCTCGCCAAGGCCGGCAAGACTGCGGGTCAGATCGTGGCCCACCTGCCCATTCCTCCCGATTACAAGAATAACGCTCAATCCGTTGCCTCTGACATGTGCGGAGCTTCGATTGAAATGATCCTGTACCGGCCAAAGTCGCGCGTCGAATGCGCGGGGATATCGGCGAGAAACCTGTCCGTCACACGGCCTTGTTCAAAGAAAACGTAGCGCAAACCGTATCGTTGGATCAACGCGCTGACGGTAACAAGCAGTCGCGGATAGGTCGGCTCCAGCATCCTGAAGCCATATCCGTGACCTCCGTACAGGACAGGCTGGCGGGTCTTGTAGGCAACCACGTCATATTCCGTCGCCCCGCACATCACCGTGCCCTTCGGGCTTTCGCGAAGGAAGGTCAAAGCCGCGTCGAAATCCGTATCAATTTTTACGGATCCACTCTTTCTGACATGCAGATAGTAGCGGCCGATGCCCAGCGTAGAAACAATCGCGCCAAACGCAATGAACATCGCAACGTTGGATTTTCCCCAATAGTGAACCAGAAATCCCCAAAGCATCGCCGCCGGAAACGCCGCATTGTAGAGATAGAAATGTCCCGCGCCGAGGCATCTCATTGCTGGTACAAAAGAGGTCAAAAGTGAAAAGATCAGTATCAATCCGAGCCACGCGATAACCAGATGCAGGAACCCCAGATAGGGGATGGGAAATATCGGGTACAGCGGCAAAGTTGCAACCATCAACCAGGCGAACGGGTTGTACCCCAGTTGCGTGTACATGTGCTTGGCGACTCCAACCAACCCCCGGCGGTGAAGTTTGCGCGGCGTTTCAAAATCGGCATCCCCATAAATCGGAGACTCCTTTATAGAATTTGCCCCCGCCCATCGCCAATTCCTGTTCCAGAAGGTCACGATGTCCCAGTGATGCCTAAGGACTTTCCAATAGAACCCCCGACTCATTGCCAGGGCAGTAAATATGGAGAGCGGTATCAGCAACAGCAGATGCCAATCCCAAAGAACACCGCATACTAGAGAAAGGAACCAGAAAAGTTGCGTGTTCATTTTATGGGTTAGCAGCAACAATCCCAATACCGGGATCGGCGCAATCCAGAGCCACAACGGGCCATTTAGGTAAAAAGCCAGCAGGACGGCTACGACAATAAAGTCCAGCATCAGCGCGGCCAGCCCGCGCGGATTGAGTTGCACGTTGTAGGAAACCAGCAAAGGTGTCATTGCATATACGCAGCCGGCGACCGCCATCGCCATTGGACTATTTGTAAGGCGATGCATGATCACCATCAGCATGGTCAATCTGATCAGGTCAATCAGAATTGCGAGGAGATGACTGAACCTATCAAAAATCGATGCCGGCAGGTGTGCCAGCAGCAATGGGAAGAAAGGCGGATACCATTGGTGCGATTCCAGCAAATACTGGGGAAGCTCCGGTGGAAACTGGCGGTCCCGGCGATATTTTTCAATGTATTCGCGCCAGAACCAATGGTCCACACCAATGCCGAGCGGCGCGAGCACATGCGGAAGGTACCGAAGGACAAAAGCGACAATCAGTACCAGCACTCCAGCAATGATGGTTACCGACACTGATGACATTCCCATTGAATACAAACCAATTCGTTTTTATTTGATGACCAAAACCGGAGACATCCGGCCGCACCTGCTCTTGATCAACTGTTGAGTCCGGGCCATTCAGCTCTTGGTCAATACCCGATCCATCATTTTTGCAATCGGAGCGCATCGACGCGGCATCAGTCGTGCAACCAGATTGTTCTCCGAAATTCGAAACTTCCTGCCAAGCACTATCAGGATTCCCATACATGCAATGGCCCAAAGGAGTCGCCAGACAATCGCGTCTCCGATGATCAATTGTACAACCCCGAAGATACTGGCTACGAGTAGCAGGAGCACCGGCACAAGCGGGCTCACCGCCAACCGGCGGTGCTGGTCCAGCACATACAGTATCTGCACCGCCAGGTAAGAGATCGCGCTGCCGACAGATGCGCCAACGCCGCCCATGCCTGGGATGAGGGTCAAGGAAATGGCGAAATTTGCCATTGCCATGGCACCGGCAAATACGGCCAATCGTCCGGTACGCTCCTGAATGTTGAACAGGATCGTGTACAGGTAGGTGAATATTGCGCCAGGAACGGCGATGCACAGTACAAGAAACGCTGGCAGGGCGGCAACGAATCCTTTACCGAAAACAGCAGCAAATATCCACGGAATCACTGCTATGCAGGGCATGATCATCAACAACCAGAACAAGACCGCTATAGGTACGAAGCGACGGATATAGTCGGCTTCCGCCTTTGGATCATGCCTCAACTGATCGACGAGTTTGTTCAGAAAAATGACGGTAACCGGTGCGGACAGTGCCATCATCGCCAGCATGGCCTGGTATCCCGCCTGGAATAGTCCCACCTGCTCAATGCCATGAAAATACTGCAGCAGGAAATGGTCACCCCAATCTGACAGGTACCCCATGGCCGCCCCAAGCACCACGGGCCCTCCAAATGTCGCAACCTGAACGATATCCCTGCGGGAAGCCCGGCCGCCGCTTGAATGCGAGGCAATGAATTCCCACGCCCACACAGCGCCACCCAGGACTGCGGTCAGCACGACGATCCCCGTAATTGGTTCGATCGCATCGGAATTCGGGGCAAATACCAGAATGGCGTAGAGGAACGACGCAACGAGCAGATCAAGAACCAATGGAACGGCGGCAAAAATCGAAAATCTTCCGGTCGTTCTTTGGAGAACCTGCGCCTCAGCCAACGCCCATATTCCGAACAGGTAGATCAACGCCACAGGCCACCAAGATGAAGGCAGCCCGGTAAGTTGCTCAAAAAAAGAATAGGGTCGAAACCAAAGACCGAATACGGAAACAACAATTCCCACCGCAATCAAAGGCCATCGGGCGGCCCACGTTTTCGACTGGCTTTGGCGGTCCAGCCATTCTTCGCGTCCCATTCGCACTGCCTGCGCCTGTGTCCATCCCAAACACATGGAATGAAAAAACACCGCCACAGCGACAATCATCGACCATTCGCCGACACCTTGAGGCCCGACGGCCCGGGACAACAACCCGGCAATCAGGATCGCCAGCGGAATCCGAAGCAGCCGTGATCCGCCAATCAGGAAAAACTGCGTGACATAAATGTTCACGCGGAACCGGGTTTTTGAAGCCGCAACCGCCAATGCTTGCGTCGCCGGGGCGCAATTCTTGCCGCGATAGTCGACTCAAAATCGCTGACGTCCAATGGTCTGGGGTTGAGGGTCTTACGAAGAAAGTCCACATACAGAGGGAATGCCGGAGCAAAAAACCCCTCATAGCTCAGATCCACCTCCTGAAAGCCACATTGGGCCACCGTCTCGCGTGTATGTGCCAACGAGTGGAGCCGACCAATCA
The DNA here is from genome assembly GCA_903899705.1 of uncultured beta proteobacterium. Classification (GTDB taxonomy): domain Bacteria; phylum Pseudomonadota; class Gammaproteobacteria; order Burkholderiales; family SG8-39; genus 2-02-FULL-62-17. The sequence continues at coordinate 1,465 of CAIUKQ010000154.1, read as the reverse complement.
TCCGTTTCATGTTGGGCGCCCCATAGCTTTCATCATTCGGCTCGGCGAGCAACCAGTAACCGCCTGGTGCCAGAACCCGGAATACTTCTGCGACAAACGCCGACAACTGGTTTTCGCTCAGGTAATGGATGACGGCAAAGTCATATACCAGTGCAAACGCGCCGTCTTTCCAGGGAAGCCGCGGGGCGGAGGAGGGAACCGACTGAAAAACGCATTTGCTAAACTTGCGCCACCACAAATTCATCTGAATATCCTGCGCGGCAACCTCAAAACCGAGGTTCGACAGAAATGCGCTATGACGTCCACGACCACATCCGTGATCAAGCACCATTGCACCTGGCTGAAGATCCAATCCCTCGAGGTTGTGCCTTCCCCAGGCCTCAGCCAACGACCTGTCAGTCAGCGTCCTTCGGTAATACTGATTGATCCGAAAATCGGTGATATGGCGAAGCGGTGACAAACGACTACCAAGCGGATTGAACTGGCGCAGAACCAATGACGACAACTTGCGCGACGGATCTGAAATTTTGTCCGACGGGTTTGCCCACGAAAGAATGGAATTCTCCATGCGATATGGATAGCGACACGAAACGCACGCCCCTTCACCAACGCCGGCGGGAGTTGCCAGTCCGTTTCCGCACCTTGGGCAGGCCAATAGGTCCAACGCTCGAGCGCTGCCGGTCATACAGCGACTTCAGACAGGATGCCATTGGATTTGACCACGCGCAGCAGCCAATAGGCTCGGTTCTCCGGACGCTGGAGGCGTGCCAACCATGAATCGAAGTCGTAGGTCTTGAAGGTCCCCGGGGACAGTGCGTGACGCATCATATTGACCACCTCCGGCATAAACGGCGGGGAGTATCCCTCGAAAGAAACGTCAACCTCGCCAAACCCGGAATTTTTCGCCGCCTCGCGCACTTCCTCCAGAGAATAGATTCGGCCGTGCCACCGGATTTCGGAACGGGACCGTGATCTGGACAAGGAATTACCACCCCAAACAATCAAATGGCAACCCGGTTTGAGAATCCTGAAACATTCGCGAAGGTAAGCATTCAGCGATTGACGGTCCATGTCAAAAATGACGCCATCTGTAAAAACAAGGTCTGCCAGTTCATTACACAGTGGCAGATATTTTGAGGTCGCCGGCACTTTCTGAAACCACGCATGCGGGTATTCGCCCCACCAATCATGCCGACGGATGTCCTGAATGATGATTTTGAAGCCGAGCAATCCCGCGAACCCGAGCTTTTCCTGTTTCCGATAGCTATATTCGAACATCAAGGCATCACGCGGAAGGTTGAGGCCATGCAAGTAATGGCCGCACCAATGTTCGGCAAGGATTTTGTCGGCTAGAGAGCGCCGCAGAAACCCTGCTAGCCTGCGTTGCATCAAATACCGCAGAGGCAAACCGACCGCTTTTATCAAAGCCCAAAGAGACTGCCTGAAAAAAAACAACACCCTTTTT
>CAIUKQ010000153.1 GCA_903899705.1 uncultured beta proteobacterium | reverse complement strand
TCATGGTCTTCCCCTTTTACTTGGCACGGAAAACGATCCGCGCCCTCGATAAGTCATACGGCGTAAGTTCCACCGTCACCTTGTCACCCGGCAGGATGCGAATATAGTGCATGCGCATTTTTCCCGAGATGTGTCCCAACACGATATGCCCGTTCTCTAACTTCACGCGGAAGGTCGCGTTCGGGAGTGTTTCCGCGATCTCCCCCTGCATTTGGATTACGTCTTCCTTCGACATGCGCTCCTTGTCTCTCCCGTTACCGGGAAGAGAACCCTGCCCCCTTGAAATTCGCTTTTTTGAGCAGGCTTTCGTACTGGTGCGACATGATGTAAGCCTGGACCTGAGACATGAAATCCATCGTCACGACAACAATAATCAGCAACGATGTTCCGCCGAAGTAAAACGGCACGTTCCATTTCAGAATAAGGAACTCGGGCAACAGACAAACCAGCGTCACGTATATGGCGCCTGCAAGTGTCAAACGCATCAGAATCCGCTCGAGATAACGGGATGTCTGATCACCCGGCCGAATCCCCGGAACAAACGCACCCGACTTCTTAAGATTGTCGGCAGTTTCCTTTGGATTGTATTGCAAGGCCGTGTAGAAAAAGCAAAAGAACACGATCGCCGACGCGTACAGCAACACGTAGATCGGTTGCCCAGGAGACAGCGTTGCTGCAATGTCCTTGAGCCAAGTCATGCCCTCGTGGGCCCCAAACCAACCAGCAATAGTGGCGGGAAACAGAATTATTGACGATGCAAAAATAGGGGGGATTACGCCCGCCATATTCAGCTTGAAAGGGAGGTGCGATGACTGCCCACCGTAAACCTTGTTGCCGACCTGTCGTTTCGCGTAGTTGACGAGAATTTTCCGCTGGCCTCGCTCGACAAAGCAAACCGCCCACGTCACCAAGGCAACCGCCACCGCGATGAGCAAAGCAACCAAAGGACTCATCGCTCCGGTTCGCACGAGCTCAAGCATCCCGGCAATGGCGTTAGGCAAACCTGCGGCAATTCCAGCGAAAATAATGATTGAAATACCGTTTCCTAGCCCGCGCTCAGTAATCTGCTCGCCCAACCACATCAGGAACATTGTGCCGGTAACGAGTGTAGCTACGGTGGTGAAGCGGAACATAAGCCCGGGGTCCATAACCAAGCCAGGCTGGGATTCCAACGCTATCTAGATTCCCGTCGCCTGGAACAGCGCAAGAAGCACCGTTCCATAACGCGTGTATTGCGTGATCTTGCGTTGACCCGATTGCCCTTCCTTCTTCAACTGTTCGAGCTGCGGAGAAACGGCCGACATCAGTTGCATGATGATCGAAGCGGAGATATAGGGCATGATGCCCAGCGCAAAAATTGTAAACCGCGACAACGCGCCGCCGGAAAACATGTTGAACATCCCAAGGATGCCGCCCTGCTGTGATTTAAACAAATCCGCAAGCGCAATCGGGTCAATCCCCGGAACGGGAATATGCGCCCCGATGCGGAACACAACCAGCGCACCCAACAAAAACAGCAACCGTTTTTTCAGGTCGCCGTATTTGCCGGATTTACCAATTGAAGGGGATGAGGTAGCCATGAGTGTCCGCGAACGAGCTTATTCGCCCTTTTTCGGCTTCTTTTCGGCTTTCGGTTTGGCCGCAGGCTTAACAGCCGCGACAACTGGCTTCGCGGCGTCAGCAATACGTTTTTCCGCTTTGGCTTTCTGACGAGCCAGCTTCTTACCTTCCACAACCTTCACCTCAGGCAAGACAATGCTGCCACCTGCCGCCTCAATGGCCGCCTGGGCGCCCTTAGTAGCC
>CAIUKQ010000152.1 GCA_903899705.1 uncultured beta proteobacterium | reverse complement strand
GTGGTTGAAGCCGCGGACACCGCGCAGTTGCACGATTACGTCGCCGGCCTGCCCGAGGGCTACGACACGCTGGTTGGCGAGCGCGGCCTGTCGCTCTCCGGCGGCCAGCGCCAACGGCTGTCGATTGCGAGGAGCGTGCTCGTGACGCCCCGGGTCATCGTGTTCGATGATTCCACGGCGGCCGTCGATGCAGGGACCGAGCTTCGCATCCGGGAGGCCCTGCGCGAGCTCAATCGCACCCGCGCCACCATCATCATTTCGCACCGGCTTTCTTCACTGATGCATGCCGACGAGATCCTGTTCATCGAGGAGGGCCGCATTGTCGAGCGCGGCTCGCATGAACAGATGCTTGCGCAGAACGGACGCTACCGGCGCCTGTTTGATCTGCAGATGGGCGCGGCCAGAGACAATGCGCGGGAAGTTTCACAGGAAGACGTCCATGCCCGATAACGCCATGCCCGGGCCGGGCGCAGGCAAGCCGGTCGCTGATCCGACTGCGGCGGGAGCACCGGTCACCGCCAAAACCCCGGTCAAACACGGCGAGGAAATCTTCGCCAAATCCGTTGATCCGCGGGTACTGATGCGGTTCTTCGGGTTTTTGCGCCCGTATCGCACCACGATCATCATTTCCGTCGTCGCGGTGCTGGTGTTCACGCTGACGCAGATTGCGGTGCCGCTGGTGATCCGCTACATCATCGACAAGACGCTGCCTGCGGCAGCGGTGAATCTCACAGCCGTTGCAAAGGCGAATGCGGAATACCTGCTCGCCATCGCGGTGCTGGGTTACTTCGCGTTGGCGCTGATGAATTACCTGTCCAACTATCTGCAGCAGGTATGGGTGGCCGTCACCGCGGAAAGAGTCCTGATCGATCTGCGCCGCGCCATGTACGAGCATCTGCAGCGCGTGTCGCTGTCCTTCATGGACCGCACGCAGGTGGGGCAGCTGATGTCGCGTCTGCAGGGCGATGTGGGCTCGCTTCAGGAATTCCTCGAGACCTCGATTTTTGCCATCGGCGATCTGGCGTTGCTTGTGGGCATCATTATCGTGTTGCTCGCGCTCGATCTGCAGCTGGGCCTGCTGACACTGTCCGTGGTTCCCATTCTCGTGCTGGTGCGCGCCATCTGGTTGCCCTCGGCCAAGCGAGCCTTCATCCGCGCGCGCGAAACCTCCTCCATCGTCAACAGTGCGCTGGCCGAGAACATCAACGGTGTGCGCACGGTGCAGGAGATGGGCCGGGAAGGTTTCAATTTCAACGCCTTCCGTGAAAAGGCCGTGGAAAACTATCGCACCCACCTGCGCGCCACGCGCCTCGCCCAGGTGATGGTGCCCACCGTGGATACGCTCACGGGCGCGGCCATGGCCATCGTCATTCTCGTGGGCGGCAATCGCGTGCTGGAGGGCACGCTGGGCATCGGCGTGGTGGTCGCGTTTCTTTTCTATGTGCAGCGCTTCTTCGACCCGATCCGCTCCCTAACCATGCAGTACAGCACCATGCAGCAGGCGGTGGCCTCGGGCCAGCGCATTTTCGAAGTGCTCGATGTGCCCGTGGAGGTGCAGGACAAATCCGCGGCCATCGACGTCATGCAGGGTCGAACGCATGCCGACGGCGCGGTGGAGTTTCGCAATGTCACCTTCGGCTACGTGCCCGGCCTGCCCATTCTGAAGAACGTGAGCTTCAAGGTGGCGCCGGGTGAAACCGTGGCGCTGGTCGGGCCCACCGGGTCGGGCAAGACCTCCACCATGGCGCTGCTGCACCGTTTCTACGATGTGTGGGAGGGGCAGGTGCTGATCGGTGGCAAGGATGTGCGGGATCTGAAACAGGAGTCGCTTGGCCGGCATATCGCCATGGTGCTGCAGGAACCCTTCCTTTTCACCGGCAGCGTCATCGACAACATCCGTTACCGCGAGGAGCACGCGAGCCGTGAAATTGTCGAACGCGCCGCGCGCGCCGTTGGCGCCCACGATTTCATCGCGCGCCTGCCGCAGGGCTACGACACGGTGCTAGGGCAGCGCGGCGTGAATTTGTCCATCGGACAACGGCAACTGCTCTCGTTCGCCCGCGCCATCGTCGCCGACGCGGGCATTCTCATCCTCGATGAAGCCACCGCCAGCGTCGACAGCTTCACCGAACTGCAGATTCAGACCGCGCTGGAGAAAACGCTGGTCGGTCGCACCGGCCTCATCATCGCGCACCGCCTTGCCACCATCCGCGGCGCCGATCGCATCATCGTGCTGCAGGAGGGGCGCATCGTGGAGCAGGGCACGCACGAGGAGCTGCTCGCCCTGGGCGGCTTGTATCATCGCCTGCACTCCATGAACGTGGCATCCTTCGATGATCTGCCGCAGGCTGCGGATTCACGGATGTAAATACTAAAAATATCAATAAATACAATAAGTTGCGAAGGTGCAGCTCATCAGGAGAGACGGTATGAAGACAGGCAGTCAATTATCAACCATCGGTGTGGCAATGGCCGCAATCGCAGCGCTGATCCCGGCTCTCGCGAATGCGCAGCAGCCGTACCCCTCAAAGCCCATACGCATCATCACCTCGACCGCCGGCGGTCCCTACGACATTGCCATGCGCGGCCTCTCGGGTCCGCTCTCGCAGTCTCTTGGCCAGAGCATCGTGATCGACAACCGCACCGGCGGCAGCTTCATTCCGCTGGCCGAGGCCTGTGCGCACGCCACCCCCGATGGCCATACGCTATGCACCAGTGACTCCTTCGCGCAATCGCTCAACCCGCTGTTGTTCTCGAAGCTGCCCTATGAGACCAAAGAGTTCGCTCCAATCATTTTCATCGGCGCACTCAATTCGGTGATTCTGGTGAACGCGGCTTCGCCTGCGAAAAATATCCAGGAGTTGATCGACATGGCGAAGGCAAAACCCGATTCGCTCTCCTTTGCGACAGCCGGCCCGGGAAGTGGCGCGAATATTTATGTCGAATACCTGAGGCGGGAAAAAGGCATTGCCTTTCTGAACGTGCCCTACAAGAGCTTTCCGCAAGGCCTCGCCGCCGCCATGACCGGTGAAGTCAATGTCGCCACCTTCGCCATCGGCGCCGGCCTCGCGCAGGCCAAGTCGGGCAAGGTTCGCGCCCTGGCGACAACGGCTCCGCAGCGCTCGATCTTCGCCCCCGATCTGCCGTCGCTATCCGAAGTGGGTGTCGATATCGCCGTGAACACCTGGATAGGCATGATGGGGCCCTCGGGCCTGCCGCGTGAAATCGTCATGCGGCTCAATGCGGAATACAAGAAACTGCTCGCGGACAAGCCGCTGGTGGAGAAGTTCGTGATGGGGCAGGGTTTTGAACCTGTCCCGCCCTCGGGCGGATCGCCGGAGGAGTTTGCGCGGTTCATCCGTTCGGATCAGGAAGCCTATGCGCGCGCGATCAGGATCGTCGGCATCAAGCCCGAATAGCAGTGGCGCGAAAAATGAATGATTCCGGAAGCAATGACAGCGGGGCCGGAGACCTCCGTCGCGACAACACCGGGGTGCTGCCCGACCCCGCGGCAGCCGAATCACGCCGCCCCAAGGCCACCCCCTACGAGCTGATCGGCGGCGAGGCGAAGCTGCGCGAAATGGTGGAACGCTTTTATTTCCTCATGGATACCGAACCGGCGCTTGAAGGCATCCGCAAGCTGCATCAGCCGAAACTCGATGGCGCCGTTGAAAAGCTGTTCATGTTCCTGTCCGGCTGGCTGGGCGGCCCACAGCTCTACGCTGAAAAATTCGGCCACCCGATGCTGCGTGCACGCCACCTGCCGTTTGCCATCGGCACATCCGAGCGCGACCAGTGGTTGGCGGGCATGAGCCTCGCGATGGAGCAGGTGGGTATTGCGCCGGAAGTGCGTGAATCGCTGGAGGCGGCGTTTTTCAGGACTGCGGATTGGATGCGCAATCGTGAGGAGGCAGGCTGATCGAATGGCAATCAATGGCAGGACCGCGCTGACGCGCGATCGTAAAGAGCCGCGTCATTCAGAGCGGCAACTGCTTCGCTCATTTGCGAGAAGATGCGCACGCCCTTGGGATGCTTTCTGATGCCCGTCACGCTGCTCCCCCCTGCCCAAAGCTGAATCGGGATCGGCAGCAGGCGTCGCAAATGCCGCAATGTCGGCACAATGTCGCGCGCCGGATAAGCGAAACTGAAAGATAGCGCGACCACATCTGCCCTGCATGAAATGGCGGCCTGCTTCAGATTGTCCAGAGAAATATCCGATCCAATGCTGATCGTCCGGGCGCCCCCCTCTGCCATTGCGGCCTCGGCCATCAGCAGTCCGATTAAATGATGCTCACCCGGCGGCAAAGCAAACAAGACCGTCGGCAGACCATTCTTGGGTTGGAGCTTCAGGATCTCCGCGTGCAAATATCGTTCGATGCAACAGGTGCAGAGGTGCTCATGAAAAATTTCTATTTCATTGCGCTTCCATGCTTCGCCAACATTGCCCAGAAGCGGAGCGACCGTATCGCTGACAAAGTCAGCCAGTGTTCCCCGGGCTCTCTGCTCAGCGAATAACACTCGAAATCCCGCCATGTCCGCCCGCTTGACCAGATCAATTAAGGCCTGAGACGTTTCATCGCGGCATACGACCGGAACCGACAGAAGCAGGCCAAGTTTCAGCTTTTCAAGTTCCGGGAGGGGGAGGGCCACAATCTGTCCGGGCCGAAATCCGGCTTCAAGCAGGCGTTTGATCAACAGCAACTGAACGACGGTTTCGCGTGAATAGGCGGCTTTGCCGTCTGCCGTGGACTGCATCAGGGGGAAGCCGAAGCGCTGGCGCCACTTTCGCAGCTGATCTTTTGCCAAGCCCGTTTCGCGCTCTATTTCTGACGGTGAAACCAAACGCGCGATGCTCATAGAGGGACAAGGTAACAGGTAAATAAACACCTATCCGATCTGGTTTGTCACGGACAACGGTATTATTGTATTAACCGAACAGAGTAATGTAGTAGCTGCGTAGTGAGCTGCGTAGTGCCAGATTAGGCGTGTCAACCTCATCTCAAAGAGATTTTCATGGCAACCAGAAAACGCGTCCCAAGCGCCCACGGCAAGGCATTAGCCAAGCCGGTGGCGGTGCGTGGC
>CAIUKQ010000151.1 GCA_903899705.1 uncultured beta proteobacterium | reverse complement strand
GGTATTTCAGAAGCTCACCAAGCTCGGGGCGATGAAGGCGTTCACGGACGTCAAGGGCGACTCCAACGTTTCGTATACGACCCAAAATGGGAAGGTCACAACGGCCAATTACATCGCGCATGCGAAGTTTGAAAATGGCGAGGGTCAAGTTTCCATCCGGCTGATTCAAGTGGCCGATCAATGGCAGGTCTTGCGGCTTCACATAGACTCCCCTCTGTTGATGGAGTGATCGCGTCTTTCGGAACAGGGACTCTCCTGCTCCATCGAGCGGACAATTGATGCCATGGCTCGAACGTTGAACTGCTGTTGAAGGGAGCTTGCCGAATGACTTTATTCCGTGGTGGTTGTCTGTGTGGGGCCGTGCGCTATGAAACCACCTCTGAGCCTTTGAACCAACGGGTATGCCATTGCAGGGCGTGTCAGAAGGTTATCGGCGCTGCGTTCAATGCGCGCGTACTGATGCGCATCGAGCATGTTTCCATCTCGGGCCCGGTCGGCACATTTCACTCTTCAGAAACGCTTGAGCGCGGATTCTGTTCACGTTGCGGTGCGAGCATCTTCTCGCGGCGTGTCTCTGCGGGAGTCATCGGCTTAACGGCCGGTAGTCTCGACGAGCCGGCACTGTTCGAACCTGACATGCACTTTTGGGTATCTTCAAAGCAACCGTGGCTCAAAATCGCAGACAAGCTGCCTCAATATCCCGAAGGCCCGCCATCCTTGGGTTACACGCCATGAGTGGTTGCGGTGGTTCGCTAATTGCCACTTTTCATTCCAGGCGGACATTCAGCTCCAGATGCCCGCCCTCGGCCATACACGGGAGTATTGCTGTCTACCACTTCGGAGGGCACAGATGAACCGGCATTTCGGCTTGCGACTTCTCGCGCTGTTGGCGTGCATGATTTTTTCCGCTGGCAACGCGGCGGCAGGTACTCCGGAGGATCTGCAGGCCGTGTACCGGAGTTATCACAACGCGGAACTCGCCAGGAACTTCGACGAGATGCTCAAGTTCACGGTAAGGTCGAGGAGGAACACGTTTGCCAAGTTGTCCCCTGCGGAGCGGGATGCGGCGCTGGCATACACCATCGAATCGACGCCGAAGTCCTACAGGGTGACGGGGACGATCGTCGAACCGAACGGGCGCGATGCGACCTTGTATCTGATTATCGACGGGGCCGACAAGGGCAAGTCCGATACGCCCTACGGTTCGGTGGTCTTCGAGAAGGAGGGGGACACCTGGAAAATTGCTGCAGCAGCCTGGAGACGCGTTCAGTCGCCGGCCGCCGAACGGGCGGTCAAGCCGGCCGCGGCAAAGCCTCCCCTGGCCAAATAATTGAGTGATCGATCGCAGCAACCAGAAAATTCCTCCGCCCTCCGAGCCTTGCCGTAGCCTCACCTTTGGTGTCTTGCAATGAGCGACCTGCCTCCTCTTCCCGAAATTCGGCTTGGCCGCTATCGTCACTACAAGGGTGGCGAGTACGAGGTTGTCGGCGTGGCGCGCCACAGCGAGACGCTTGAACCGATGGTCGTGTACCGTCCGCTGTACAACCAGACCGGGTTTTGGGTCCGGCCGTATGCAATGTTCCTCGAATCGATCGAGGTGGATGGTCGGCTGCAACCGAGGTTCACCCCACTCATGTAGCCAGCCCATGCCAAGGGCCGCCGATCGCCTATGTGCACCGGCGCACTGAGGCTTTTTCCGCTTCACCGGAAAATGCCTGCATGAAATCCGCATCCATCGATGGCAGTGCGCTGGCACCCCGACCTTCGTTGTGGGCGCGCATGCGCAAGCCCGGGCTTTGGTTGCTTGCCTGTGCAGTGATCGCCGCTGCCGCGTACCTCGGATGGCGAGCCTGGTTTGCCGACAGCGCTGCCGCCGAACTGGTGCAGAGCGCTCCCGCCACGCGCGGCAATCTCGAAGACGCGGTCACGGCGACCGGCACCCTGCAACCCAAGGAGTTCGTTGACGTTGGCACTCAGGTTTCGGGGCAACTGAAAAGACTTCTCGTCGAGGTCGGTGCGGTGGTCAAGGCCGGCGCCTTGCTCGCGGAAATCGACCCATCGGTCTATCAGGCCAAGGTGGATGGCGATCAGGCGCAGTTGCTCAATCAGCG
>CAIUKQ010000150.1 GCA_903899705.1 uncultured beta proteobacterium | reverse complement strand
AGGCGCAGGCTTTCGTGCAGGCGCCGATGGCGCTGGTGGCCTGCTCGGCCCTTTCAGCCCTTTCGCTCGCGGCCCAAGGCTTGGCCAACGTGCGCCGTGACCATCAGCTCGTCGGCCCCATCTCCCTTTATCTGCTCGCGGTGGCCGACTCCGGGGAGCGCAAAACCACCTGTGACGCGATCTTCTGTCCGGCGCTGCGTGACTGGGAAACCGGGCGGCGTCAGGAAATGTCGCCCGAGATCGCGAAGCTCGAAGCGGCCACCGCGGTGTTCGAAGCGAAGAAGGCCGGCATTCTGGAAGCGATCAAGCACAAGCGGCGCCGGACGCAGGACACGGCGGGCGAGGAACGCGAACTTGAGGCGTTGGTGGGCGATGCGCCGGTGCCGTCACTCATCCCGCGACTGCTCTATGCGGATGCGACGCCCGAGGCGCTCGCGCATGCACTGGCCACCGGTTGGCCGAGCGGCGGTGTGCTCTCGGCCGAGGCCGGTGCGGTGTTCGGTGCGCACGGCATGGGCCAGGACACGATTCTGCGCAACCTCGCGCTGCTCAACGTGCTGTGGGACGGCGGCGAGATGGCGATCGACCGGCGCTCCAAGCCCTCCTTCGTGCTGCGCGGACGGCGGCTCACCTTCGGGCTGATGGTCCAGCCCGAGGCATTGCGCGGTTTCTTGGAGCGGGCCGGCACGCTGCCGCGCGGTACCGGCTTCATCGCGCGCTTCCTGATCGCGTGGCCCGGGAGCACCCAGGGCACGCGCGCCTACCGCCCGGCGCCCGAGGCGATGCCGCAGGTGGCGCTGTTCGAGGCGCGCATTCGCGAGCTGCTCGCCCAACCGCTCGCGATCGACGCGCATGGCTGCCTCACCCCGGCGGTGCTCGATCTGTCGCCGCAGGCGCGTGCCGAGTGGATACGCTTTCACGACGAGGTCGAGCGCGAGCTGGGCGCGCGAGGCGCATTTCGCGGCGTGCGTGATGTCGCGGCCAAGGCGGCGGAGAACGCTGCGCGCCTGGCAGCCTTGTTCCATGTGCTGGAGCATGGCGCGAGCGGCACGATAGCGTCCGAGGAAATCCGCGCCGCGGCCTGTATCGTGGGCTGGCATTTGAACGAGGCGCGGCGCCTGCTTGCCGACCTGGATACGCCGCCATCTCTTGCCGCGGCGATCCGGCTCGATTCTTGGCTGCGCAACGAAGCGCAGGCCAACGGCACCGATCGCGTGCCGACGAAACGGATCTACCAGTACGGTCCGAACTGCGTACGGGACAGCCGCGACCTGCGCGCCGCGCTCGCCGTCCTCGCCGAGCGGGGGCGGGCGCGGATGGAGGAAGGTGGGCGCAGGCGGGCTGTGGCGATCAATCCGGCGCTGCTGGATGGGCGGGAGTGACTGTCGACGATTCGATTTCGACACCGGAGGGGGCTGCTACTGTTGCTACTCTTGCTACCGTCGGCCGGCGCGAACGCTGATCGGTAGCAGAAGTAGCAACGGTAGCAGGGGGTGGCGGGTCGGAGACCGCGAATCTTCGCGATAATCTGCGCCGCTCTTGCGCGTGTGCCCCGCGCTGTGTCCCGCAATCAGTGATCCCCGCAGCTTTTCCCGGGCATTGCCACCACGCATTCGATGGATTGGCTCAAGGGATCCATGCGGTCGGCTTCCGCCAACGCCCAAGTTGACCACTCTGTTAGGGAATCGGCAGAGATCGAATCCTGCGGTCGGTCCAGAACTGCCTGGACGTAGCTGCGCACCAGTGCTGCCTTGGTCCATGCCGCCGCATCGGAAAAAAGTTTCTCTCGCCGAGCCTGCTCGCGCCTCAAGATCTTCTCGCGTTCCTTGCGCTGCCGCTCTTCCTCTTGTCGCCGCGCCTCTTCTGCAAGCTCCTGTTTCCGCTCTACAAGCCATTCGTGATGGCGAATGAGCCCGTGGCGGTACGACCATTCGCCAGCGACAATTAGGCCGACTGCCACGTCGGTAAGCTGGTCTTCGAGCGGACAGCCGGCGGAATCTATCCACGAGACGGGTATCTCCGCAGGTGGCTGGTACCAGGACAGCTTGAGTTGCAGAATCTTTGGCTCCTTCGACGTGCGGACCGGGCGCGGCTGGCCGTTGTTGCGTTCTGTGCCGGGAGGGTCCAGCGTGAAGCGGACGATCTCGTCACCAACGGTCACGCAGAAGCCGCTGGCGTCCTTTCCGGTTACGTCGGGCTTGCATTGGCAGCGCGAAAACGCCCAGAACAACCGGTTTATCAAACGAAGTCGGCGCTGCTCTATCGGGCTGTCGAATATCGGCTTGTCCCAATGCCATGACGATTCCAACGCCTTCTGCCGGCGTTGCTCGTCCTCCTCTAGTAGCTTGGCGATGAGCGGTTGCGGCTGCTTGAGGGACTTCCTTGGTACTTGCCCGATCAGCTTGCGGGCGCGGACGGTGACGTCGTCAAGACTTTCCGCGAAGGAAGGCGGCGGCGGAATCTCAATACGGACGACTTCTTCGTCAGACGGCCGGGTGTACCACGAACGATGGCCGCCGACAGTGACCGTGTCGTTCTGGCCCAAACCGCGCGGAGGCAATGGCGGTTGAGGCCTGGCCTTGCCGTATGCCCGTTTGGCCCAATAGCCCAGCCCGGGTAGGGGAATATTCGCGCGACGGCAAATCTTCGCCAGACGGACATCGGAAATGTGCAGCGTCTTCGCCAGCGTTCTCAGTGGCTCGCGCCACACCAGATCGTAAAGCTCCTGCCGCGTAAATTCGCGCCCCATCGCGTCTCCCGGTTGTTTGGAATCTTCATCGTCGCCAGCATAATGAAAAGCCAAATGCGACCGTGGAGAGCAGCGAGGCGGCAAGGATTCGAGGCTTACGCTTCTAAGGGAGGCAGCACCGCGCAGTCAGAAGGAAAAGTGGGGGTAACTTTGGGGGTAACACCGAAAGTCGAATCGAGCGAAATGCTGTATTCACGCGGGTTTACAGGCGGAATGTGAGTGTGCCCTTGGCCACCATAGAATTCAAAGGGTTAGATTCTTTGCGCCGATAGCGCGGCAAAGCCCGCGAGACGGTTGGGGTGTTTTCTGCACGCCTCGGCCAGTTCGTTGTTGTTTTCGCGCGCATGGGCATTGGCATTCGGGACATCGGCGAGGTCTTCCACCCCGGGCCCAGCGAGCATCACCACCTTCATGCCTATGCCTGCGCGGTCCATCTCCGCGAAGCATCTCGGCCCCAGATCCAGCAGCTGTCCGTTCAGTTTTGGATAATCGGACGCGAGCTTTTCGTACTTCGCGCAAGGCGCTCCGATTGGATACCGTTTGTGTGTTCCACTGTCTCGATGCGCGGATAAACACTGTGCGCCTGCAGGTGATTCTGGTAACCCTGCGTCGTGAAGTGTTCCTGGCTGGCGATTCTTTTCATCTGTTCTCTCGGGGCCGCCCTGCCAATCGTTCGTCCCTGCAGCACGCTCGTTTCTTGGGCCCGATCGTCGTTCTAGGCTGATCGCCTTTCCGCGCTCTTTCCACTCGTTCCCGGTCCCAGCATGTCTGCCAGTACTCAGCTGCGACGCCGCTGACGGGATTTGACCCCGGGTGACTCCAATGCCGAACGAAATCCAATGGCCTGCGAAAGGGCCGCTGCGTGTTTTCTGAGAATGGTGGCATCTCTGCTGCGCGGATTGTCGCTGAATTCGCCAATGAATCCGATGGAGGTGAGCGCGCCAGCAAGCGCGCCACCGTGGCCAAACACGGGCGCGGCCAGGGCGGCGACATTGGGAGTGCGGGTATTGGCTTCATGGGCCACACCGTCTCGCCGGGTTCGTACCTTGATCTCGCCCAGCCGGCTGGCGCTCACACCATTGCCATCCTTCGCGGCGGCCAGCACCGGTTCCACCAGATGACCGGGCATCCAGGCAAGAAACACATCAGCCGTCGCCGAGCCCCACAGCGGCAGCACGGTTCCCATTCTCTGGTGCACCGACAGCGGCCGCAAGCCCTGCTCCGAATGAACCACCAGCGGACCGCGATTGCCCCAGAGCGAGAAGCAGGTCGTATGACCCGTTTCATCGCGCAGATTGCGCACCGCCTGGGCCGCAAGCGTCCCGATATCCGTGCGTGCGAGCGCGGCCAGGCCGATTTGCAGCGCGTAACTGCCCAGTCCGTAATGTCCGGTGGCGGAATCCTGGCTGACGAGCCCGGTACGTACCAGGCTGACCATGTAGTGATGTGTCTTGCTGAGCAGGAATCCCGCAGTCCGGGATATCTGGGTCAATGTCAACGGTCCTTGTGACTGCTCGATGATCCGCATCAGCGTGACCGCCGTGTCCACGGATCCAATGCCTTTCTTCATTCTGTGCGCCGCGCTTTCTGTCAGGTTAATTTGCTTATATTAAATGGATTGCAAATAGATCAAACAGGATCCTACGATCCGCGTCTTTGTGGAAGTCGGGAGTGCATCATGGAAACACAAGCAGGGATCGTGACGGTTGCCGGGACTCGCATCGAAATGCGCCGTAGCGGCAAGGGCCGGCCCATCCTGTTTCTTCATCCGCACATCGGCATGGAACACGCCGACGGGTTTATCCGTTGCCTGTCCGGCCACGGTGAGGTGATTGCCCCCTCGCATCCAGGTTTTGGCGAGACTGTGAGGCCCGAGGGCGTGGCGTCGATCGACGACATCGCCTATCTTTATCTCGAGCTTCTCGATCAGCTTGATCTGCGTGACGTTCTGCTGGTCGGATCGTCGCTGGGCGGTTGGATTGCAATGGACATGGCGGTGAAAGCGGCACAACGGATTTCGCGGATGGTGCTGATCGACCCGGTTGGAATCAAATTTGGCGCGCGCGACAAGCTGGACATTGCGGACCTTTATGCGATCCCCGACGCGAAATTCATCGAACTGGCCTACCACGATCGCGGCCTGGCGCGGCGCGATTACGCCGGCATGTCGGACGAGGAGTTGCTGGTGGTCGCGCGCAATACCGAGTCCACGGCGCGTTATGCCTGGAGCCCCTACATGTACGATCCCAGGCTGCGTCACCTGCTGTATCGCATCCACATCCCTACGCTGGTCCTTTGGGGGAACAATGATCGCTTCGCTGCGCCTGATTACGGCAGGCACTATGCTGAATCGATTCCGGGGGCGCAGTTCCAGGAAATCGCCGCGGCCGGGCACTTTCCCCATATAGAGCAGGCTCAGGCAACCGCCGACGCGATCAAGGCGTTCGATGCCGGCGCCCCGTCCGCCGCGAAACACAAGGAGATGGCATGAGAGTCTTTCACTTCAGCGAACAACCCTATCCCCCGGCCTGGCTGCCGGAACTGAAATCCCTGCGGGTGGATCTGCCCAGCAAAAACCTCGACCCGAGGATCATGGCCGATCTTTACGAGCGTTATATCGACGAATGGATACTCGCCGATCAGCTCGGGTTTGATGTGATGGTGAATGAACACCATGCGTCGGCCACGTGCCTGACGTCGGTGGCGTGCGTGACCCTGTCGATCCTGGCAAGGGTGACCAAACGCGCACGCATCCTCACGCTGGGATATCCGATCGCCAATCGTCTCGACCCGGTCAGAGTCGCTGAAGAACTGGCAATGATCGACGTGGTATCCCGGGGACGGCTGGAGATGGGTTTCGTTCGCGGCGTACCGACGGAAATTCCGGTCGCAGTACGCTCCGGAGTCACGCAGGTGTCGCGATTCTGGGAGGCACATGACCTCATCCTGAAGTCACTGACATCAATCGACGGTCCCTTCGATTGGCAGGGAGAACATTTCCAGTATCGCAACGTGAATGTCTGGCCGCGTTGCTATCAGGCACCGCACCCGCCGGTCTGGATCACTGGCCGCAGTCCCGCCAATGTTCGCGAGATTGCCGAAAAGGGTTACGTTCTGGGCACCTTCCTGTCGGGATATCAGACAAGGGAGATTTTCGACAACTACCGGAACCGGAGACTGGAACTGGGCATGACGCCTGCCACCCCCGACCGGTTCTCCTACCTCGGCTTGGTGGCGATCGCCGAGACTCGCAAGGAAGCCGAGCGTCGCGCCGCAATTATGCAGAAATGGCTCTACAGCGTGTCGCTGGTGTCAGAGCCGTTTGGCAACCCCCCGGGCTATTTTTCCGTGAATGACGCGGCGCGAATACTGCGCGCAAGGGGCGGACTGAAGGGCAAAACGCGCGATGGGAAGGTCGTCGATTCGCTGAACGGGACCTTGTCCGAACTCATCGACGCGGGAATCATGTTCTGCGGCACGCCCGACGACGTTCACCGGCAACTGTCGGAATTCAGCGAGGGCGTCGGCGGGTTGGGCAACTTTCTGATGATGGCGCACGCAGCCGATCTGTCGCATGATGAGACGGTGGATCAGATAACGTTGTTTGGCAAGGAAGTGTTGCCTCGACTCAAGCAGGCAAGCGCGACAAAAGCTGCTGAAATTGCTTAGTTACCAAAAGGGGAGCCAAGATGAATAGTTACAAGCGACCAGTTGCATGGATGGGAGCGTTGCTCGCGGCGGGCTTTGCATGCGGCGTGGCTGCGCAAAGTTATCCCACCAAGACGGTTAGGATCAGTTCCGCTTATTCAACCGGCACCGGTGCGGACCTGTTGGCTCGCCTTGTCGCGGAAAAACTTTCACGCTGGTGGGGGCAGGGCGTAGTGGTGGAAGCGCGGCCGGGTGGCAATGGAGTTCCGGCGATCGAGGCGGTGAAAAAGTCGGTGCCTGATGGGCACGACATACTAGTTGCCGGCGGTGGCCATCTGGTGATCAGTCCGATACTTTTCCGAGATTTGCCTTATGACACCGAGCGGGACTTCGCGCCGGTTGCTGTGTTGTTACAGGCGCCTTCCATGGTCGCGGTATCAGCCAACGGGCCTTACAACTCGCTGAGCGATATCATCAACGCGGCGAAAAACAAACCAGGCAGCGTGACTTTCGCAACGCTTTACATCGGTAGCACGCAGGATCTAGGCGGTGTAATGGTGGAATTGGTGTCGAAGACACAAATGCTTCACGTCGCATTCAAGGAAAATTCGCAAATTTTCTCCGCGATGATTAATGGTGATGTCGGCTGGACACTGACAACAATTGGTTCTGGCCAAGCTTTTTACAAAGCCGGTAGGGTCAAATATGTGGCGCACACCAACAAAACGCCTCTTGCCGCTTTTCCCAAGGTGCCGACAATGGAAGAGGCGGGATTGTCGGGCATGGATTTCAATGTTTGGTCGGGCATTGTTGTGGCGCGTGCCACGCCGGCGGATCGAGTGGCTTTCATCAGCCGCGATATCAACCGTGCCATGGCCGAAGCTGATTACCAGGAAAAAGCGGCGAATCTGGGTGTGGTCTCCGAGCCAAGCACTCCGGCAAGTTTTGGCGCATTAATTCGCTCCGACATCAAGGTGTATGCGGATGTCATTCAGCGGGGCAAGATCAAGGTAGAGCAATGAGCCGGTGCACGGCTATGAATCTCCTGTGCGGCCGCAGAGCAAGCATGCGTGACTGTTTTCATTCCCTTGCAACTCTCGGCGTCCTGTTCACGGCGTGTTTTTCCGCGTCGCTCAACGCGCAGGGTTTTCCCGTGAAGACGGTGAAAATCACTTCGGCCTACCCCAGCGGGGCCGGCCCCGATCTGACATCGCGCCTCATTGCGGAGCGCCTGACAAGATACTGGGGGCAGAGCGTCGTGGTCGAGGCCCGACCCGGCGGCAATGGCGTGATCGCAATCGAAGCCGCCAAAAAATCCGCTCCGGACGGATACGAGATCCTAGTTGCCGGCGGCGGGCACCTAGTCATCAACCCGGTGCTTTTTCGTGACCTGCCCTATGACATGGAACGCGACTTTGCCCCGGTGGTGACCATGTTTCAGGCGCCCTCGATGCTGACGGTATCCGCGAGCGGACCGTATAACTCACTGGGCGACATTCTCGCCGCAGCGCGGGCCAAGCCGGGCCAGGTGGCGTTTGGGACGCAGTACATCGGCAGCACGCAGCATTTGGGCGGCGTCATCATCGAGCAACTGTCCAATACAAAAATGCTGCACGTCGCATTCAAGGAAAATGCGCCGCTGTTCACCGCGCTGATCAATGGCGACACGGCGTGGTCGTTGACCACCATTGCCACCGGTCAGCCCTTCTACAAATCCGGCAAGGTGAAATATGTTGCGCACACCAACCGGACGCCGCTGGCGGCTTTTCCCAAGGTGCCAACCATGGAGCAGGCGGGCTTGCCGGGCATGAATTTCAGTGTATGGGCGGGCATGGTGGTGCCCAGGGCAACGCCCCCGGATCGCATTGCATTCATCAGTCGCGACATCAACCGTGCGATGGCGGAGCCTGATTTTCAGGAGAAAGTATCTGCGCTGGGTTTTGTCGCAGAACCGAGTTCGCCCGCGAATTTTGATGCGCTGATCAAATCGGACATCAAGCTTTACACCGATGTGATCAGACGCGGCAACATCAAGGTCGATCAGTAGCCAGTCAGAGTTCGGGCATCAGCGGCGTCTGGTCTGGTCGCAATTGCTGGTCCACCGCGGTCAGCATGATCGCCGAGGTGGCGTAGTTAGCCATCAGTGCCATCAGATTGATCAGACCCATCTCGCCGAAGATCGCCTTGGCCCGAGCGTAGGTCTGTGCACTCAGCTTTTTCGCGCCCAGCGTCTCCCGCGCAAGTTCTACAATCACCGCTTCGGTTTCGGCCAGTCCTGATATCGGTTTGCGGAACTTGACCACCTCCACCACGTGCGCTGAAACGCCCACGCGCAGTGCTTCGGGTTCGTGCATCGTCCATTCGAACTGGCTGTTCATCTCGCGCGCACTGGCGAGGATCGCCAGTTCGCTCAATCGCGGCTCAAGCCCGATCTTGTTGCGCAGATACTGGTTCAGTTCGGAAACATGCTCGCCCCAAACCGGAATGCGAATCCAGATGCCGGAAGGTCCAACTAGGCCCGCCAGGTTTTTGCCTTCCGCACGCAGCCGGACCATCTCGTCATAAGAAGCCTTGCACTTGTCGGTGAGGGTGGCGCGGTCCACCGGCGAGAGACGCGACAGCGATTCCGGGTGAATATCGGGTAACAGGGCGGGCGTATTTGAAATGCCGGATTTGCCGTCAATGTGTTGAGTCATGTCGTTCCTGTTCCGTTTGAAGGTTCTTGGGACGGGCGAAGTATCCGATGCCAGCCGGAACCGCCGGGGCGCTCCGCTGTTTTCAAAAGCGGCCTATTGAATTGTTTCCAACCTGAGGCCTTGATGACGTCCCCAACCTGAAACGAAGAATGCTTAACCACCCAGAAGAAGTCTACCCGCAAGGGTCAATTTGCCAACATTCGAAGCTAAATTGTCAGAAAAGAATGAGACCAACGCGGCCGGTATCCTGGCTCACGCCTGCGCGAAAAGCCTTTGAGGCGTGTCCCGATGGCGGCGTCAGATAGTGATCGATGCTTTGAGCGTTGCCGCCGAAGGTGGCATGTATGAACAGGTGGGGTAACACCTCCAAACGCCACCTTGGTTTTTTGAGGTTGAGTTGCTGGATGTGAAATAGGCAACGCCAGCGATTGGTTTTGCGGTTTAACTCTGAAGTAACTATGTGGATCGCGATCGGTAGCAAGAGCCGCAGGGGGTTCCGGGTCGGACGCCGCGAATCTTCGAGTCTGACTTGTGTGATGGCATGCTGCGGTTATCGCCCAAGGGCGATATTGTGGATATATAGTATTTAGACGATATTGGTATCGTTATAAAGCGATATATAGACATTATCATCTAAAGGCGATAACATGCGCCAATGGACTACCCGATTCGTTTCCCGGACCAGATCAGGCAACAGCTGCGCGCGCTGCGCAAGACCAAGGGCCTAACCCAAGCGCAGCTTGGCAAGGTGCTGGGCATTGGACAGGTTCGCATTGCTGAAATCGAGCGGGACCCCTCGGTTGTGAGTGTCGCGCAACTGTTCAAGCTGCTCACTGCCTTGGACGCACACATCGTACTGCGTGATTCGCGGCCTGACGACGCATCCGAGCCGGACACGACGCCGAAAGGCTCTTGGTGAGCACTGCGCTCAACGTCTGGATGAACGGCGAACTGGTCGGGGTGTGGTCGCGGACGCGCACGGGTGGCCATCGCCTGACCTATGAGGAAACCTGGCTGCATTCTCCGCGGCGGCGCTCGCTTTCGCTGTCACTCCCCATCGGCCCGTCACGCGAGATTACCGGAGCGTCTGTATCGAGCTACTTCGAGAATCTGCTGCCCGAAAACGACAACATCCGTCGTCGGCTGAGCGCGCGCTTTCGCACCCGCGGCACCGAGGCGTTTGAACTGCTGACTGCCATCGGGCGCGATTGCGTAGGCGCCGTTCAGCTGCTGCCTCCGGAGACTGCTCCTGAAGGATTCGACCGGGTTGACGGTGTGCCGGTCAACGATGCCGAAGTCGAGCGTCTTCTTCGCAGCGTCACCGCCGAACCATTGCCCGGCACGAACGAAGATCACGATGAGTTTCGCATTTCGATAGCGGGCGCCCAGGAAAAGACGGCCCTCCTGTGCCAGCACGGAAAGTGGTTCCGCCCAAGGGGCGCAACTCCGACGACTCATATATTGAAGTTGCCGCTCGGCGTTGTCGGGGGAGGGTTGCAGCTCGACATGTCGGAGTCGGTCGAGAATGAATGGCTTTGCTCGCAAATTCTTTGCGAGCTCGGCTTTGCAGTGGCGAAAACCGAAATGGCGGTCTTTGGCGCGCAGAAGGTGCTCGTCGTCGAGCGCTTCGACCGCCAGTGGATGGACGAGCGATGGATCGCGAGGCTGCCTCAGGAGGATTTTTGCCAGGCGCTCGCGGTACCCCCTGACCGAAAATACGAATCCGACGGTGGACCCGGCATAGAAGACGCTTTGAAACTGCTCTCCGGCAGCGCCTCGTCCAACGCGGACCGCGAGCAGTTCCTGTTGGTGCAACTGGCCTTCTGGTTGCTCGCCGCCACCGATGGCCATGCGAAGAACTTCTCCGTGTTCCTAAACGCAGGTGATAGCTATCGCCTGACGCCGCTCTACGATGTGCTCTCGGCCTGGCCCGTCATCGGTCACAGTGCCAATTCACTTTCCCCGCAGAAAGCGCGGATGGCGATGGGCCTGCGTGCCAAGAACATGCATTACGGGCTGGGGGAAATTTGCGCTCGCCACTATCGCGAGCTTGCCAACAAGAGCGGCGTACCGACTGTATGGGACAAGATGCAGGCGTTGATCGAAAATGTCCCGCCATCGCTCGCAGCGGTGGAAAAGCGCCTTGCGTCAGACTTCCCCCGGATTTTGTGGGAGCGAATGTCAAACGGCATGCTCTCCCAAGCGGACACTTTCAAAAAAGAGCTTCTCGGCGGCGGCCCCGTCTGAACGCGAAGCGGGGGTAACTTTGGGGGTGACTCGCAAAGTCGAACTGGCCGAAACCCAGCATCCCCAAGGGTTTGCAGGCGGAATGCGAGTGTGCCCTTGCCACCAAATACAGAGGGAAAGCACAAACATGTGCTCCCCAAAAGTCACACGAAAACCTGAAAACCACCCCGTCATGTGGACGAGGTTTGGACGAGAAGCTGAGCACTTCCCCATACCTGCCGTCCGGTCAAGCTGGAAACGTTCAGGCCGCAACTTGCGGCCCGCGTGGCCGTGTTCGAAGCAGCACGTATGTCAAAAGGACTGCCGCAATGAGCCAACCCCAGGTGGGTCCCCAGGCAAGTATTTTTCCGATCATGGGGGTGCTTTCGATATTTCCCGTGTAGGCCCAGATACGCAGGAACGCGGCGATCGACAGTGTCGCAAACAGGCACCCCAAAAATAGGCCCTCGCGATTGACGCGGCCAAAACCAATGGCGGCGGTGAAGGCGGCAACACTGACAGCGCCCCAGCAGGCGCCAGCGATGAACTGCGCCGCTATCAACAAATCCAATGTCGGCGCAATCATCGCCGCATACGTTGTGACGGCGCCCGCCGCGCTGCCTGCCGCCATGACGGCGAAGGGACCGAAACGCTTTACAAATCCAGAGGCGGGAAACATCATCACGTTGAAACCGATCCAGAAAACCGGCATCAGGTACTGCAGCTGTGAGGCATCTGTGAAACTGGTAAATAAATCGGATGAGTTCAGGGAGAAATGCACCTGATAACTTGCCGCCATCAATAAAAGAGCGATGAAAAATATCGTGACCCGCCGTTTCGCCTCAGGCGTTCCCAGGTCGTACGCCGGTTCGCTTGCGGCCACCGGAACCGGTGCTGATCTGGCCAGACGGCGCTCCACAAACACCAGGCCGCCGACGGTCGCCAGCAGTGTGAGCGTCGACAGCGCGAAGGGCAGTCGCGGATCCACATCGCGCAGGGCGATGCCGAGGAAAGGGGCAAGTCCCGCTGCCAGTGCCGTGCCGGTCAGCACCAGTGTCGACAACCACGGCACATTGGGCGAGGCGGCGTAACGCGACAATAACGCCCAGGGCGGTGCCCGCAATGCAGAGGAAGTGAGTCCCCAGATGACGATCATCCCGAGTAAAAGCGTGGAATTCGTCCCGGCGTAGGGAAGCGCAATAAACGCGATGCATGACACCACGGACAAGCCAAGAATCCAGCCTCCGAGGCGCGCCAGACCGGCGCGAATTTTGTCGGCCCAAAATCCGGTGACAACGTCCATGATCGCCGTGATTACCTGATCGGCGACCAAAATCCACGGCACCCAATGTCCCGCAATACCCGCTTTTTCCGTGAGGGCGGGAAGGTAGATGACGTACAACACCCAGGTCGTGGCAAAGAAAAACTGCACCACGCCTAGGTAAATCGCCGCTGCCTGGGGAACACCGGGGGTTGCTCTCATCGACAATGCCGCATCAAGTTATTGATAGGGTGTTGCCAATAATAGCCCCTTGGCAACAGCTTCAATAGGGGTAGATGCTGACCTGCACGCGCGACTCTTCGGCAAGAACGCGTATGAGCGGACTGCTGGTGTCTGTCGCCGTCAGTTCGCGGGCGGGGCTGCCGTTGCGCGTAAAGCGCAGCTTCCAAGCGCCTGCGGGCACGTTGAACGTGTGCTTGCTTCCCCAGGCGAGGTCAACACGCTCGCCGGTGACGTTGAGTTCACGGACATCACGGACGATCCGGGCCGAGATCTTCCATGTTGCCTGCGGCACGCCGGTACGGGCATCCACATTTTCGAGCGGGTTGTTCAATGCGCGGACTTTCCAGCACAGGGCATGCTCCCCCTCGCTTTGGATGCCAAGGTCCCGCCATTCATTACCCAGTATTCCGGTGTCGAGGTTTTCCTGGGCAACCGAACCGCTTCCCGACCGGATCTTCCAGCCCTCCGAAATCTCATTGGCCGACAACCTCAGGCACCGGCTTTCGTCCGCCCGGAGCGCATCGGAGGCAAATGAAAAGGTCTCCGATGGCCTGATCTTTTCCTCGGTGCGGGTTCTGGAGACGGACCTTTCCAATGAGAGGCTTCCGAAGGATTGGGTCAGTACCCCGAGAACGACGCGGAATCTCGCCATCTGCGATGAATCCGAAAAAACGGCGCCAGGTTTGGTCCATGCAACGCGTAATTCCGCCACCTTCCAGATCGTCTCGCTAGGTTCTGCTGCGTCGAGGTCCGAGGTGCGGATGCTGAACCGGAGGGTGTCCGGCTGAAATTCGATCGCTTTATAGGTTTTGCCGTCAACAACCAGTACAGGAGGGTTTTCCCTGTCGATGGTCGCAGGGAATGTTCCCCTGATGGTGACATCCTGCGTCGGGAGAAAAGGAAAAAGAAAAATCGGACCCGCCGAACGAAGCAACGGTATATCCGCTGCAACACGGAGTTTCACCGCGATCTCGGCCGCGCCATCGCCCGCGGCCTTGATGGTGGCGTCGGACGCTGAGACCAGGTTGGTCATGGCCGCATCCATGTCCGACCTGAATTTCGCCTCAAGCGCGGGCAGCGCTTCAAGCTTGACGGCGCGGTTGGCAGGGAAGGCCTTCAAGCCTTTTCCGAGGGCGGAATACACCTGCATGCCCGCAACGACCTGGGCCTCGCGCTGGCCGCGCATCGCCAGCTGGACAAGGGTGATGACCGCCGCCTGCCCCTCCTGGATGAACGCGCCAAACGTTCCGGCCGGGTAGGTCTCGTCCGGTGACTCGGAGGCTTCTCTGGCAAATTTCTTGACGTCATCCGAGACGATGATGCCCAATCCAACGCCTGCGCCTGCAGCCCCTGCTGCCGCGGCGATCGGGGCCGCGCTAATCTGCGCCGCGATGGCCGCGGCTCCCGAATGGAGCGCCGGAAGGGCCGCCGCACAGCCGGTCAGCGAGAGCACCAGACACAAAGTGATGCTACGCAGCCCCCAATCATTTTCTGTTGCCAACAAATTAATGGTTCTTCTCATTTGCTGCCCGTTAAATGCGGATCCCCCGTATTTTTGCACGGCACCCGGATCACCGACGGTGCGGTTTATCCCGGGGGGGATTTCGTCACGCGTCCGCAAAAAGTCTAAGATGTTATTGCCGTCCAACGAAGGTAGACATAATGTCCGGTGGATCAATTGTTGCAGCAAAGACGGGATATTTCCCCGAATCCAGCCGGAATGAACGTACTGAAAACGCAAGAACAAAAGCATGCTGACAGCAGTCCTGAAACGTGCCTATCGGTTGCTGTTCCGTGTTCCCCGGCGAACAGCGGTTCTGGCGGTGCCGACATCCCCCGCAATGGAAGACCTCTCCACGCTTCTCGAGGAGGCCGGCAAGTCGCATGCGAACGGTGTTTTTGAAGAGGCCTTGCGCCTGTATCGATTGGCGCTTGAACGACTGCCGGGGGGGCAGTTGCACGCGATCGCGGCGATCCACATCAACATGGGGGTGATCCAGCGTGAGCGGGTGAGGCTTCCGCAGGCCCTGGATCATTTCCGGGAGGCGGTCAAAGTCGCTCCAGACCTTGCCGCCGCGCAGTACAACCTGGGATTGACCCTGTACGAGACCAGTGAGACCCGGGAAGCGGAATCCAGGTTGCAGGCCGCGATTGCCCTGGATCCGGACCTGCAGGAGGCGCACAGCTCGCTGCTCTGCCTTTATGCATTCACCCAAAACCAGGATTCGGCCAGGGTGCTTTCCGAACATATCAAATGGGCGAGGAAACTCGCGGATCCGATCACCGCAAGGGCCCCTGCGCATAAGAATGATCTTGGCCTCGACCGGCAACTGACCATCGGTTATGTCTCCGCGGATTTCAAGGAGCATTCCATTGCGCGCTTTATCGATCCCATTCTTTTAAATCATGACCGGTCGCAATTTCGAATCGTCTGCTATGACAACTGGCCCCAAAGCGATGAAACGACACAGCGCCTGCGTCAACATGCCGATGTCTGGCGAAAGATCGACCGACTGGATGACGACCAGGCGGCTGAGCTCGTGCGAGCCGATGGCGTGGACATTCTCGTGGACCTCTCCGGCCATACCACCGGGCACCGCTTGCTGATGTTTGCCCGAAAACCGGCTCCGGTGCAGGCAAGCTGGCTCGGTTACATGTGCACGACGGGGATGTCGGCGATGGACTGGCACATCACCGATATCTACATGGATCCGCCGGGATCCGGCGAAACGCGGTACGTGGAGCGGCTCGCCTATATCGATTGTGCAGCGGCATTCGAACCGCACCCGGACAGCCCTCCGGTGGGCCCGTTGCCTGCGCTGACCAACGGGTTTGTCACCTTCGGCTCGTTCAACAACTACGCCAAGATCGGCGACCCCGTAATTGCCGTGTGGACGCGCCTGCTGGCTGAACTGCCCGACGCCAGAATTCTTCTGGTTCTTCTGGGTGGCGACGAACCGGATATCCAGGCATCGGTTCATGCCCGCTTCGAAAGTTTGGCAACAGTACCCGGGATTTCCCGAAGAGTGGAAGTCATCGGCCGGCGTTCGCTCAAGGAATTTTTGCGGCTGTTTCACCGGGTGGATATTGCGCTTGACCCCTTCCCCTGCAGCGGCGGAACGACAAGCCTGCATTCCCTCTGGATGGGGGTGCCACTGGTCGCCCTTGAAGGCAGCGCCGAGCTGGCCCGCGGCACCAGCGGCATGCTGCTGCCTTGCGGCCTTGCCGATCTCGTCGCGCATGATGAACGGGAATATTTACAGCTGAATATCGGGCTGGCAAGCAATGTCGGCAGGCTTTCGGATCTCCGAGAGAGCCTGCGCAAGCGAATGGCTGGAATCTCGTTGCTCGACGGAGCGAGCGTCACTCGCAGCCTTGAATCCGCCTACCATGCCATGTGGTCTGATTACGTCGGGTCAACTCGCGCATGAGCGTGGTTACGCGGAAATCGCGGCATTGCTGCAAAAGCGATTGCGGAGCGAATACGAGTCTGAGCGGCAGGTCGTGAATTGAGATTTGCAGCGCGGGGCGCATGCCTTGGCCTGTGGAAAATTAGCGTGCGCCCCCCCGGAGCGCGGATTAGAATTCGTCCTCACCAAGGGGAAGATTCAAGAATGCCGGATATTGCAGGATTCATCGCCAATTTCAATACCGCAGTGGATTTTCAGGAGCAACGCGAACTGAGCGGCGGCACTCTGCTCGCTGACCTGCCCGAATGGGATTCTCTCGCGGCACTTGGCGTCATCATCATGTTCGACACCGAATATGGATTGACCGTGACCGGCAACGACCTCAAGAAGTGCACATCGGTCCAGGATGTGTTTGCCCTTGTAGAATCCAAGGGAAAGTAGGCCGGCATGGGCTATGCCGCCATCCGCAATGTCCGCTATCGCGGCCTGGCGTCCTGCGTGCCCAAGAACGTGGTTTCCAATATGGATTGCGCGGAGCAGATAAAGTCGGAGCGTCAGCGCCTGGTCCGCAACATCGGCATCGAAAAGCGTCGCATTTGCTATCCGTGGCAATGTTTCTCGGACCTTGCTGTTGCTGCGGCGGAAAAACTGCTGGCGGATCTGAATTGGGCCCCCGAGGAGGTGGACGCCCTTGTCGTCGTGACGCAGTCGCCGGATTACCTCATTCCCGCAACGGCCATCATCATTCAGGATCGCCTCAAGCTCAAAACCTCGATCCCGGCCTTTGACATCAACCTGGGGTGCTCTGGCTACCCCTATGGCCTGTATGTGCTCGGCTCGATGATGTCGTCCGGACACATCAAAAAGGGACTGGTGCTGATCGGCGACAAATGTGCCTCGTTGAAGGACCCGCTGTTTTCCGATTGCGGCACCGCCACGGCTCTTGAGTACGACCCCGATGCACCGGTCATGCATTTTGATTTGAATAGTGACGGAAGCGGGTATCGCGCAATCATGCTTCCGGTCGGCGGGCATCGGCGACCCACTAAATTTCATCATTTCATTCCGGAACAAGGTGAATCCGGAGCACGCCTTCCGGTCGACCTTGTTCTGGACGGGACTGCCGTGCTCAATTTCTCGATAACGCAGGTGCCGCCTGCCGTCAGGCGCCTTTGTGAAGCCGGCGCTGTTGCAATCGGTGACGTGGATTACTTCGTGTTTCATCAGGCCAACCGGATGATCAACGAGACCATACGCAAAAAACTCGGGCTTGTTGCTGAAAAGACACCCTCGACACTGGCTGACTTCGGGAACACCAGTTCGGCATCCATCCCGCTGACGATGACCCACAGGATTCGCGGAGAGCTTGTGACAATGCCCCGGCGTTTGCTCCTTTGCGGCTTCGGTATCGGCTTATCCTGGGCGGGTTGCATTCTGGAGACCGAAGGCATCTGCATGCCTGAACTGCTGGAAGTATGACCGCCGATCCCTTCAGTCTAGAAGGCAAGCGCATTCTGGTGACCGGCGCCTCCTCCGGCATAGGACGGCAGGTGGCGATCTCCTGCGCGCAGATGGGGGCGGGAGTGGTGATTTCCGGGCGTGACGAAGCGCGTCTTCAGGAGACCTTCGGTCAGCTTCAAGGAGAAAAACATTTGGCGGTCGGTGCGGACCTGACCGTGGCTGCGGATCGGTTGCATCTTGCCGAGGCGGCAGGCCAAGTCGATGGAATCGCTCATTGCGCCGGGATCTCGACCATCGTGCCGTTTCGTATGGTCTCGGAGAAGCATATGGATGAACTGCTGGACATCAATTTCCGCGCGCCTGTGCTACTCACGCAGAGAATGATTGCAAAAAAACAGGTTCTGTCCGGAGGGTCGATCGTATTCATTTCCTCATCGGCAGTGCACATCGGCACGCCCGTCACCAGCATGTACGCCGCGAGCAAGGCGGCACTGATTCCCGCGGCACGGTCTCTCGCAAGCGAGGTTGGCGCCAAGCAGCAGATCCGTGTGAACTGCATTACGCCGGGCTATACGCGCACTCCCATGCTTGACAGGTTGAACGAGGGCGGCACATCCATTGAGGCCAATTACGAACTTGCGCCATTGGGGATCGGGGAACCTGTCGATGTTGCCAATGCAGTCCTTTTTTTTCTGTCTGATGCAAGCCGCTGGGTTACGCGTACGACCTTTCAGGTCGACGGTGGACTGACATCGCGGATCAGTTTTTGAGCGTCACCGATGACACCGGATAAGAAGCATCCCTTTCGACTGGACGGCAAGAACATTCTCGTGACAGGGGCGTCTTCCGGCATAGGCAGGCAAACAGCAATATCCTGTTCGCGCATGGGTGCAAAGTTGTTCATTACGGGGCGCAATGCCGAGCGCCTTTCGT
>CAIUKQ010000149.1 GCA_903899705.1 uncultured beta proteobacterium | reverse complement strand
TGAACACCAGGCCACGCAAATCGATGGGCTTCCGATGCCCGGCTGAAATGCTTACCCCGGAAGCTTTCGATTTCAAGCAGCATCATGCTGCGCTTTTTGCACTTGGTCATTGAAACCGCCGAGTCATGCAAGGAGCCGTCACCCCCTCCTGAAGTGCGACCGCCCACTGTGGCCCGTCCTCAAGAACCTGATAAGCGCCGACATGCAGACCGTATGGCTTACCAAGCGTGAAAGGGTGGGCATTGAGCTAATTACGATAAATTGATTTACCTATCGGTAATCAACGAATGGCGCCAAAGCCGTCGTTGGAAATTTCAAGGAGGACAGATGGAAACTCACGGAACGGCCGAATTAATGGAGCACCATGGCTCTGAAAAAAGCAAAAACAGGACCGCACTGACGATTTCAATTCTAGCGATGACCCTCGCCATAGCCAGTCTGGGCGGATCCAACGCAATGAAAGACGCAACGCATGAAAATATCCTTGCGGCAAATGCCTATTCCTTTTATCAGGCAAAAAGCACAAGGCAAACTTCTTTGAAGATAGCAGCGACTGATCTGGAGTTGCAGCTCATTCGTGATAAAGAGATCAATCCCGAGACGAGATCTGTTTTTCAGAAAACGATTCAGGACTACAAGAATACGATCGATCGATACGAGTCTGAGCCAGAAAAGAATGAGGGCAAGAAAGAACTTTTAGAAATTGCAAAGAAGCACGAGCATGCGCGTGACCACGCCATGCGACAAGACCCTTGGTTTGACTACGCTGAGGGCACGCTCCAAATTTCCATTGTTCTGCTGTCAGTTTCAATTATTGGCTCAATACCGGCCCTATTCATTGCAGGAACCTCATTGGGCTTGCTTGGATTTCTGTTCACACTAAACGGATTTCTGCTTGTTTTTTAGCAAAAGACATTCAAACGTACCGCAAACAATGCGGCGCAAGCCTATGCGGAATCCTGACAAGGTTGGTCGTAATGAACCTTGTCCGGAACAGGGCAGCCGGGACATAACCTCGGGTGAATACAGGAAAATCTAGGTTGATTCCGCACTCGCGGATACACAGGGCGGATCTAGAAGGGGAGAATGACTCAGACCGGAACGGTGACACTCAATGACTAGAACTACACTGCCGGGGCCGATCCCACGTCAATCGCGGGGACCCCGACAGCGGATTCAGTCTAACAAACGGAAATCCCCTATATCGAACACCACTCCCGCTCTGCACCCTTCAGGGTATCCGGCCAGGATTGCGTTGCCCGGGCGGGTTTTTCGTTTAACATGGAATGACGGTTTGCCGAAAAATCTGGCGACGATCGGCGTCGCTATTGAAGCGCGCCGATTGCTTAATTGTCTCCGAGGAGATTGCATGCGCTCACCCGTTGAAACCCTGTTACAGACGCCGCGCTTCTGTCTTTTCCCCTGCATGCTGAGGGGCGTGTTCGCGGTCATGCTCGGGCTGATTGCCGCAAGCGCCACCGCCCAGGATTTTCCCTCGCGTCCGGTGCGGATCGTGCTCGGCTTTCCTCCCGGCGGCGTTACCGACATCACCTCGCGCCTGCTTGCCGACGCCCTGTCGAAATCCTGGGCAAGGCAGGTCGTCGTGGACAATCGTCCGGGTGCAAGCGGAACCATTGGCGCCGATCACGTGGCCAAGTCGCCGCCCGACGGATACACGCTGCTGCTCACGACCAGCGCGGCGAATGTCGTCGCGCCTGCGCTCTTTGCCAAGCTGCCTTACGACGCCGGCAGGGATTTTGCGCACATCACGCTGATCTCGTCATCGCCCTCGGTGCTGCTGGTCAATCCGAAATTGCCGGTGAAGACCTTGCGCGAGTTTATCGATTACAGCAAGTCGCGGCCCGGGCAACTGGCCTACGCCTCCCCCGGGCGGGGGTTGACGGGCCACCTAGCCGTGGAGATGTTCGCGGCTGCAGCCGGTGCCCAATACCTGCATGTGCCCTACAAGGGCAGCGCACCGGCGCTCAACGCCGCGGTCGCAGGCGAGGCGCAACTGGTCTACGACCCGGTTGCCTCCAGCCTGGGGCACATTCGCTCGGGCCAGCTTCGGCCGCTCGCAATATCGACTGTCGAGCGCTCGTCCGTGTTGCCCGACGTGCCCACCATGGCCGAGTCCGGCCTCAAAGGGATTGAATTTTCGACCTGGACCGGCATTTCCGCACCCGCGGGTACCCCGCGGGAGGTGATCGCGAAGCTCTATCGCGATATTGTTGCCGCGATGCGGACCCCCTCGGTGAGGGACAAGCTCCTACCCCTGCAAACCGATGTCGTGTCCTCGGCGTCTCCCGAAGAGTTCAGCGCTTTCGTACGCAACGAAACATCGCGCTGGGGCGACGTGATCCGCATGGCGGGGGTGCAGGCGGAATAACGCGGGCACGGCACGACGGACTACTGCATCGCCGTGACGGGCACCGCAAACGCGCGGTAACCCGTGCGCCGTCCGGCACCGCTCAGGCGCTGCGCCGCTGCGCCGCAGGAACAAGGCGCGCGATCGCCTCGTCGTTATTCATGACGTCTCCGAACACGATCTGGAAATTGTCCAGCGTCCCCGCATGCTGCGCGTCGGTCCAGGTGGCGTTGCAATCGGAGAGCATGGCCACGCGGAAATCGAGCATGGCTGCGTCGCGCGCGGTGGATTCGCAGCAGACATTGGTGGTGGTGCCGCCGATGAGCAGTGTGTCTATGCCGCGCCGGGCCAGCACCGCGGGCAGTTCCGACGACCCCTGGATCATGGCGCTGAACTTGATCTTTTTCACGCGCAGGTCCTCCGGTCGGGCGTCCAGTTCGGGAAACAGGCGGAAATCCGCAGTGTCCTCCGCGAGCTGCGCGATGCGCCGCGCCGCCGCCGCCGGGCTCAGAAAACAGCGATGGTGGTTGACCCATGTTTCCAGGGCGCCGACTGAAGTGGTCTGAATCCAGATCACCGTGCCGCCGGCCGCGCGCACCGCCGCGGCCATGGTGTTGATCGCCGGGACGATCGAGCGCGCCATCGGAACCTCGGAGGGAAAGCCCTTGCCGACGAAATAATTCTGCATGTCGACCACCACGAACGCGGTGCGCGGGCCTTCGAGTTCATCCATCGCGATGAGCCGGTCGCGCCGGCGCAGCACCGTCTGTCTGACGGAATCCGAAACCGAATACGGGTGCATGTTGATTTCCTTCGCGGTTAAGAAACGCCCCAAGGCGCATTATCCCCCCAGGCGTCCCGGCGGGTATTTGATTCCGACCTTCTGCAATACGTTCCCGCGCCCTTCAAGGGGAAAGCAGAGGGGCGGCCGCGGTCTTTGGCAGCTTGGCCATCACTTCGTCGGCGAACAGCTGCAACGAATGTTTGACCTCCGCGATATTGAGCGTGCCGAAGTAGAAAGCGATGCCCATGTAGTTGCGGTTCATCGAAGTTCAAAAACCGAGCTAATTCATGCGGCCTCGGAACGGGTTACAGATACATACCACGTTCTGGTTTTGTGCTGGATAACGTGGCTGGCACGTCTAACGGCAGATCCGGACCTTGGGGTTGCAGTCCAGAGCACGCGGAGCCGGAGGCGGCGATTGACGCCTCCTTCACTGTCTCTTCGTGCTCAATCCTTACTAAGGTAGGTAGGCGTCTATCACCCGGCCTTGATGGATGTGACAAAAATGACTCGTTAACTAAACGAATCCGCAGGTTGATCGATCCCCCTCGGCCTAATCTTCGGCACACCTAGCTTATGCAACGCCTTCACCGGAAATGCCAATTCATCAATACCAAAATTCTCACCGACCATGAACTTTCTGATCTCCGCCCGATAAGCCTCATCCGGGACTTCGAAATGATCGTCAAATGGTTCCTGGTCCAAATGGAGCGATTGGCTGCCATCAGGCTTGTCAATCAAATCTGCCGTAGCGGCAGTATCTAATATGGCTTGAAACATTGTCGTGAAGTAATGGACCTGGGACTTAGGGCTTATCAGCTCCAGAATCCTCTCCAGTTGGGCCATTTCGTCCTCGCTACCCGTGGTTTCGACTACTTCGGTCCAGCGGCAGGCCACGTCTTCACGGTCCTTCATGAGTGTCAGAAGTTCTTCGTAGCTCTCGACATCCAGAGTCGGTGGGAAGGATATGTAGGCCGTCCCGAAGAGGGCCTGCATTGCCATGACTTCTTTGATGCAATAAGCCGAGTGGCTTACGTCATAGCCCATCCAGTCCTTGAAGCGCAGATAGGCTTCGATGAGGTCATCGACGGTGATGGTGGGTGTGGCTTTGGGGTTCATAGGGCAGAAGGTACATTCAAGGCTCGAAAATAACAGGACTAGCATATCCTGAGCATCCCGTTAGGCTGACTGGCGGGATGTCTACCGGCCCGGGAGGCGGACTTTCAACTGGTCCCGCGAGTGATTGCTCAACAGCAGCTAACGCAAGCACAAACCAGAACCGCGTTACAACTTTTGCAGCATCATCGTTACGCGACACCGAGAATCCATCCCTCCACATCGGCGACCGCTCGCTGCGACGGCGTCAACGTGGGATTGAGCAATCGTACGAGCTCATCATTCAGGTCGGTTTGACGGAACCAGGCGGCAACCGAGTAGGCGTCATGCTGATCAGCAGTGCGGCCATTAGTGGGAAAGTTGTGCTTCCACAGTGCGGGATAGACCTCAGCTATAGCGGAGCGGCCCGCCGGGATCTGCCAGCCGTCAAATGGCCAGAAATGCACCTGATTGCCGAGTAGTCGCCGTATGTAAAGCAACCACGGTATCCCCGCATGGGTAGATTTAGCCACTGAGCCTGGGACATCGAAGTGGAAAACCGACTTGGCTGAACCAGCGCGTTCCTCCGTTAGGCGGCGCCATCGGGAATTGCCAGCGCGAAAAGCGCCTTTCCCGAGCAGACCGTCACGGATGAAATCGACGTAAATATGGTCATCATCAGTGGGCCAATGGCGCTGGAAGTCGTCGAGGAAAGTTGGCCAATCCGGCGCAAGATGGTGGGCCTCAAAATACCGCAACGGGAACGAGAAACCATGGTCAATGCCTACCAGCGTCGGTATGTTTTCGATAAGACGTGCCGCCAGCCATTCCGCAATGCCTCGTCGAGTCCAGTATCTCCGAAGGCTAGGCGGCGGCAAGACTTCCGTCGGCGCCACGGGGCCAGCTGCCATATAGACACGCAGACCCTTTTGGCTCGATGTCGGAGTCCGAGCACCGGAATAGTCGATCCCAATGTAACGGGTGAAAGCTGTCATGTCAGGTGCCAGCTCTTGCATCGACAATGCGCAAGAGGTGGGATGCCAGCAAGACCATCTCTTGCGCCTCTCGACTATCGGTAAGACTCACTGTGCGGTGCGAATGCGGGTTTTTGTACGAACCAATTGCACCGGCAAAAAGATGCATTAACGCATCCCGTTCGGCGAATGGTTGCTCTTTGTCAATCAAGGGGCCGTTGTCCGGGTGAAAGGCTTTGCGCATTAGTGGCACCCCAATGTCTGTCGGTTGGAGACCAGATGCCCGGCGAACGGCAACCTCAACCTCCTTGAAGGCGTTGAAAACGGCCCCGTCCAGATTACCTCGGGCCAGTTCTATCCAGACTACGTCTGCCATAGCCGAATGCAGCAGCTCTTTGGGAAATGCTGCCGCTTGCCTGTAGTTATCGAATGCGCCGTCGTCGTCAACCAGCTGCTTGCCGCGGCGACTCAACATCGCGTGCCCGTTGGCCCCATTCATCTCAGGTGCTGGAACGATTAACAAATGAATCCGCAGCCATTGCCAACCTTCCGCAAGCGCTACCTCAATCTCTGGTCTTCGATTTTGCGGGTATGGAGCTACCCCACTACTGACCGGCCAGCCCAGTTCGCTCCCTGGATAGAAGAGGCCGTTCTGCAAGTTCTCCTTTGCCACACGAAGGAGAACGCGGCCTAGTTCCTCTGGCGCGAGAGCAAGTAGTGTGTCGACGTCAGGTACGAGATCAACGATATTTTTCAATGCGCTACTCCCTCAGTCTTTCGCCTTTCTCCACTCCCATGGCGGCAGCGAACCGAATTGGGTACTGCTTCCGTAGCACAACAGTGCGCTCTCGGATTCGTACGCTCGGCCCCAGGGGCCACTTCTCATTGCGTTTTCATTTCGTCCTGACGCATGTCATCGAGAAACTCCGACGCGGGTTCGACACTCGTCACCAGCAGATTATCCCGCGCCCGCGTGCAGGCGACGTAGAGCAGTTGGCGCTCTGTGTCATACACCTCCTGCAGATCGGCGTCGTCTCCGACCGTCTCGATGCGCTCCTGCAAGGGAATGATTTCGTCGTCGCAGGCCATCACCACTACGGCACGGAACTCCAGGCCCTTTGCAAGGTGCATGGTGCTGATCGAGACATGCCCGCTGACGGTCTCGACGTGTTCATCGAGAACCTTGAAGACCAGACCGCTTTCCTTGACGGCCGCCTGGGCGCGATCCAATTGCGCCGCAGATCGGACGAACACGCCAAACTCATGCGGCAGCACTCCGGCCATGGCACGTTCCGAAATCCAATTGCCAACAGCCTTGATTTCCGCGATTTCGTCCTTAAGCGTAAGAATGACCGGCGGCGGGCCGTTGAACACGGATACTGTGTCGCTGCGATCCTCGGTGTTGCCGTCCACATCGGTGACCACCGGCCCTAGAAGGCGGTCCGCCTGTGTGCGAATCTGGTGGGAGGTGCGGTAATTGATCCGCAAGGTGCGCGAGCGTCCCCGAACGTCGACGCCCAGGCTCTTCCAGGAAAACGGCTGCTGGAAGATGCGTTGCCCCAGGTCGCCGGCGAAAAATAGCGCATTGGGCCGAGTACCACCCAGGGCGGCAAAAAATCGGAGATGCGCGACACTGATGTCCTGCGCTTCGTCCACGATCGCGAAGTCGAATACCACGTTCTTGTCACGGGAGATGTCCAAGGCCAATGCGGTGAATAGCTCTGCGTGCGTAATCAGATTGCGTTCACGCAACCCGGCTCGAATACGCTCGAAGATGGACCACAACACGGTGCGCTGGGCTTCCGGCAACCGGGTTTTTCTGCCGAGCCGTACCACGTCGCGATACCCCTCCCAGTTCTCCAGTCGCCAGGCATCAACGACCTGCTCCCATTCCGTGAGAACGAAATGCACGCCAAACTTGTGGCCGCCGATGGCATTCACGGCCTCTTGCACCAAGCCGCGGATAACCTCGCGGCTGGCAATCGTCGCCGGCCGGCCTGGCGACTGAACATGCGTCTTGTAGAGCCGAAGACCGATGGCGTCGATCGAATGAACATCAACCCGTTCCGCAAGACGTGGCTCGTTGCCAAGCAGTCGCCGCAACTTCGTTTGAAGCGCGCTTGCCAGCGTGTCGGAGAAGGTCGTCAGCAGCACGCGGGCGTCGGGATGAGCGCGCGCCAGATGAGCCGCCCGGTGCAGGGCCACGATGGTTTTCCCCGTGCCCGCCGAGCCGGAGACGCGCGCAGGCCCCGTGTAGACCCGCTCCACCCATTGCCGTTGCTCGGGGTGCAGGAATACAGTCCATTTCTCCCAGGGGAAGTCCAGGGCGCGCTGCAACTCCTCCACATTGGTCATCACGCGGAAGCGGCGCTGCGCATCGGGATGGTCGAAGGGATTCGCCGTTGCCTTGGGTTGCGCCGGCACGCGGGGCTTGCCCCCCGTCGCCAATTCCAGCAGCGCCTCAGCCGCCTCAGCAGGCAGATGGTCCGACAGAGCCAGCAAAGTGTCTGCAGTCGCAAGCTTCACGTCGTCGAGCCATTCGGCGGGAACGCCATAGCTGAGCAGTTCATCATCTGGCGTGCCAGCAAATAGCGGTTTCGGTCCGGGTGACGGCTTCGGCGCCAGTGCTAGTTCCGGCTGGACATAAACCGGAACCAGCACCTCCTTCACCGTCTCGCGAATTTCCACCAACTGCGCTGCGCCCGTTGTCGGATGCGTCTCCAGCTTTCGCCGTTCCGCCCAGTCGTAGGCTTTGTCGTGGTGATCAACATAGCAGAGAAGGAGACTGGCATCGCTCTTGTGGACAATCAACCGGATGTCGCTCCCGACCCGCACCGACCAGAAATTCTTATCCTTCGCCTTGGCAAGCTTGTGGAAGCTCAAGCTTGGACTGGCCGGGTTTATCTGGAGATCGAAGGCCGTGGTTTTGACAGCTTTCTGTTCTTCCCCTGTCAGGCGAGCGAGGCTGTCGGTGAAGGTGTCGGCGATGCGAAAGTCCATGAGAATTGCTAACGCTTGAAGGTTGGCATCGTGCGGATCATGAATTCATCAAAGAGCGGAACAGTGAAATCAAGATCGCCATGCGCGGGACTGAAAATCATTCCTTTGTTGATCAGTTTGGCTCGCACGGGACCAAGACTGGTCACCTTGACCTTCAGAATTTCAGCGATGTCCCCAGTACGATGCGCCCCCGGCCCAAGTTCTGCGATTGCGCGCAAGAAATTCTTCTCGCTGGGGGTTAGGCGGTCATAACGCACGCGAAAAAAATTCTCGTCGAGACGTGGAATTACAGTGCTTTTGGCATTGCGAACCACCTCCAAGCCAATCGGGCTCTCCGTAGCCAGATTCCATGATACGTAACCCCACTCCTGAAGAATATATGGATACCCTTTTGTCAGGTTGAAAACCTCATCCAGTGCCGTGATTTCATACGCAACCCCGGCATTTTGAGCAGGCTCTTGCAAAGCCTTCGCTGAATTTTCTTGCGAGAGCTCGCCGACAATGGGGAAGCTGAACAGTCGCTCCGCATAAGACTTCGATTCGCCTGCCATGCCGGGAAGAATCGGCAGGCCAGCGCCAAGCAATAGCAACGGTAACTGGCGCTGTTGCATCTTGTGCATCGCCATGATCAGCGAGCCCAACTCCTTGTGGCTGAAGTATTGAATCTCATCGATGAAGATGGCAACGGCACAGTGGCGATCCTCGGCGGCTTCGCCGATAGCTTCGAAAAGATTTGGCAGGTCAATTTCGAGATCACCGCTATCCGCCGAACCTTTTTCCGGATCAATATCCAGCCCGATGCCGACATCGCCAAAAGTAATCTTGAGCCCGCCGATAAAGCTGCGCAGCACCGCTAGTCCGCGCTTGACCTTGTCTCCGGCACCTGCCAGCCGGTCCAGGTCATGGAGCAGGCTCCGTAAATACGGCGCAATCAGAGGGCCTAACGCCTTGCCTTCGTGCGCCTCGATAGAAATGGTGTGGTATCCATCGTTATCCGCCATACGCTTGATTTCATTCAGCAATACGGTTTTACCCACGCCGCGCAAACCTGTCAGGAGCATGCTTTTTTCGGGTTTTTTCTGTTTCACCCGGCCCAGCAGAATACGTGCCTGCTCAAGAATAGGCTCTCGCCCCACCAACTCAGGAGGAGGAGAACCGGCACCTGGCGAGAACGGGTTTTTGATTGGGTCCATTACGTTTCTACCTATTTATACTAATTTATACATGAATATCGTTA
Source organism: uncultured beta proteobacterium (assembly GCA_903899705.1). GTDB lineage: Bacteria > Pseudomonadota > Gammaproteobacteria > Burkholderiales > SG8-39 > 2-02-FULL-62-17. The sequence continues at coordinate 5,993 of CAIUKQ010000149.1, read as the reverse complement.
TAACTTGGTATAAATGCTGAGTCGGCGTAATGACCATGTTGTGTCCTGTCGAAACATCAGACTTTGAATACTTTCATCACTTCATCCCCAAGATGATTGATGACTTTGACGGCAATGCGCCCTGATTTCGGCTTATCAAACGGTCGTGACGTGTCGCTGTGCAACGTGGCCCAGGCGTCGGCGTTGATTTCGGCCTTCAACGTGGTCTTGAGGGAGTTGTAGGGGTCATTGGCGCCGAGGAAGTAGGCATGGCGCACGAAGAAGCTTTCTTCGTTGTAATCGGTGTCGATGAACCAGCAGGCGATGCCATCAGCGCCGTCGCTGATGACTTCGCCTGTCTGGGGTTTGAATACATCCACGCCATTTACTTTTACGCGCATTTTGCCGTCCTTTTCGGTGAGCAGATCAATGTCCGGCTCGCCGAAAATGATGAAAAGGTTGCCTTTGCCGGTGTTCTTGAGATCCTCCGCCATGTGCAGGTCGGCGTTCATGCGCGCCTTCAGCACGGGGATCCGACCGAGCTTGCTGAACTCCGTGGCGTGCGCCTCGTAGTTGAAGGCGCAGGCGATCAGCACATCGAAGCCGGCGTCGCCCGCCTCGCGCGCGGCCTCGACGAGGTCGGCGCGCTGGACGGTGCCGAACTCGGGGCCGATGAAAATGGCGGCGCGCTTCTCGGCCTCGCCTTCCAGGTAGCGGCCTTCCGCGCAGACAAGATCGCCGGGCCAGGGCGTGAGGGCGGTGAAGGTGATCCGGTCCTCCTTGTGCGCCTGCTGCACGCCGGCGGTCTTGAGGTTCTCCAGGATCATCTGCGGGAAGGACTGCCTGGCCGCGTATTCGGCGCGGTCTTCCTTCAGGGTGTCGATCAATTCATCGTCTTCATCCACGCCCAGCACGCGGTGGGGGCTGAGGCTTTCCACGGTGAAGGGACCGGCCACGCGAACTTTCTTGTTGTCGGGATAGGGCTTGTCGTAGAGGAATTCAAATTCGGCCTTGGCGGCGATGGATTTGTCGATCTCCTGCTGCCGGGCGATGCGGGCCTGCCACCACTCGCCGTGGATCTTGGCCGGCTTTTCCGGCCATGGGTCGGCGGGGCGCTCTGGCAAGTTCTTGACGTTGTAGGACCGCTTGAGATTGTGATTGAGAGCCTCCAGCCCTCCCTTGATCTTGGCGGGATTAGCTTCTCTATCTTTTTCGATTTCCCACTTTATGGCGTAGAAAATCTCTTTGTCCCGAGAACTCCACGGGTCTTCTGCTTCCCGGGGAATCTCCCATTCCTGCCAGGTCTTTTTGAGGGCTGCATTCAGCGACTCACGCAACGGCTCCAGTTTCGCCTGCCACTGGTCCCAGATGACATCGATCTCCGAATTGTTGGCGATGGACTTGAGCGTGATGTGCGGTACGCGCTCATTGACGAAACCGTGGCGAATGTTGCCTTGCACCGGCTGAGAACTTGGCGCTGTGCGGGTGACTTCGCCTTCCTTAATCTGGCCCTCGCGAGAATCGGCCAGCAGGTAAAACGGATACCGCGCGCCCATGACGCGGGCGCGGGCCAGCGCCAGAGCCACGCGCGAGGTGTCAATGGTGATCCAGCGGCGGCCCCACTGCTCGGCGACCGTGGCGGTGGTGCCGGAACCACAGGTCGGATCGAGCACGAGGTCGCCCGGGTCAGTGGCCATTAGCACGCATCGTTGAACAATCTTTTCGTCGGTCTGGACGACATAGACCTTATTCAATCCGCTGCCCGTGCCTGTGTCGGCCCAGATGTTCGTTAGAGGAAATGCACTCCAGTCGCTCAGCAAGCGTTGATAGCTAAGTGTCGATGCCGAACCGGAGATTCGGTCGGCCTTAATCGCACACAGCAGAGCTTCCTTGGGCATGCCCCACCACCGGGTCTTGCTTGAGTAGACGTTACCTTGGAACTCAATTTCATACTTTGCTCCCGGACCAGGCTTCGTTAGATCACCAAACCGCAGAGCAGTGAAATCGGGCGGGATTGTGTCTGGAGCCTCAATTTCCTCCTTGCTGAGTCTTCGAATAGTTCCATCTACGCGCTTCGCGGACTGATATGCACTAGCGCCTTCACCGTCGAGCGACTTCGACTTGAAGAGTTGTCGATACTTCAACTCCTCTGCTGATTTGGCATACATCAAGATGAAGTCGTTTTGTCTTGGAAGCGTATTGGCGCCCAAACCAGACGATTTGATCACAACGATCTCGCTAACAAAATTGTCGTCCCCAAACACCTCATCCATCACCGCTCGCACGCGATGGACATTTTCGTCGCCGATCTGCACGAAGATGGAGCCGGACTCAGTGAGGAGGTCGCGGGCGACAGTGAGGCGGTCGCGAAGGTAGGTGAGGTAGCTGTGGATGCTGTCGCGCCAGGTGTCGCGGAAGGCTTTGACCTGCTCGGGCTCACGGGTGATATGGCCGGCGTTGCCGTCCTTCACATCGCGGCTGGTGGTAGACCACTGGAAGTTGCTGTTGAACTTGATGCCATAGGGCGGATCGAAATAGATGCACTGCACTTTACCGCGCAGCCCTTCGCGCTCGGCCAGACTGGCCATGACCTGCAGAGAGTCGCCGAGGATCATGCGATTGGACCAGTTCTGGTCGTGGGCATAGAACTCGGTCTTGTCCGCACCCTTGGGGATACCGTTAAAGTCGGCGAAAAGGTCGGCAGTTAGTTGCCCCGTTTCGTGCCGGCTCTCCTTCGTTTGGCGCAGCAGGTCATCGATGAGCACCTTCGGGTGGACCTTTTCCTGGATATATAGCGGCGGGGCATGAACGACGAGGTCACTCCAGTCCTGCTCATCCTTCCCGCGCCAGACAAGCTGAGGGTCGAGGTCGGTGTTGCGGTGATACCTCACTTTGTGGGGCGCGGAATCGTCCTGTTTGAGCACCGACTGGTGCTCGGCGGTGGGAATGTTTTTCCGTTTGGCGTCGTCGTGTTTGAGGGTTTCGACGGATTTGAGCGTGGGCGGTTTCTTGGCCATGATTATTTGCCTTCCGTCGCCGGCTGCGCGGCGGCGGCCTCGATCATGTTGTTGAACTGGCTCGCAACCTTGGCCTTGAAGTCGGCTTCGATCTGATACACCTCGGTGAACTCGGCGAAGGCCCAGCGCCCGTAGGTGCCAAGGTGGTTGACGCCCGGCACCCAGTAGGTATCCATCGTAGATTTCTTTTCCTTAGCATCTTCGCGCCGGTAACCCTTGATCTCCACGACCAGGCGCAACAGGTCTTCGGGGCCGTGGCCGTCATCCACCAGCACGATGAAGTCCGGCAGATACTTGCGCGTCTCGGAGCCGTAGCGATACGGGACTTCCAGGCCGAGGTTGTGGTTCTTCACATAGGCGCGCACTTTTGGGTGCGACTCCGCCACCCGGCAGAACTCACCCTCCCAGTCGCTGTCGAGCACCACCCAGTTGATGTGGCAAGACTTCGAACTCGTTTCCCATCGATCGGCGCGCGAGGTGTTGAACCGAACGTGGGCCGTGGAGCCGGCGGGGTTGTAGGGGTCGAGAAGTGCTTTGATGGGGCGCTTTCCTTCCAACGCCCGAGTAATTCCGGCCGTGATCCGGTTGCAGGCCATATCGGCAAGCTGCTGGTACATGAGCAGGGCCGGGTAGGTATCGCCTTTGCAGACAAGACAGGTATCGAGCCATTGCTTGGTGATTCGCTTGAGCTGGCCGAAGAGATGGAGCTTGAGTTCGCCACCGGGATCACGCCATTTCGTTTCGAGCAGACGTTTTGTAACCTCGAACAAAACCGTGGACTGGCGCATATCCCCGAGATGCTCCAGCGTCATGTTGACCGACTGCCCGATAATGCCTGACGACTGGGTGATCGATGGGCCGACTAACTCCGGGCTAAGAACAAGTATCGAATCGTCGTTGAAGCTTGCGGTAAGGCGTTCTTCCGGCAACTCGACCCGATAGCCTTCGACGCGAGGGAATCGAATTTCGAGCGCGTCGCGCTCGGGCCGCATGGCTTTGACCTGGACCGTCTCTCGCGGCGGCTGCGGCGGCGCAATCACAGGCTTGGCAGTGAAGTCGAAGGGAATGCCGAACACGTCGGCGTATTCGACGTTGAAGAGCCCTTTGTCAGGGCCGTCTTCGTTCAGTTCGTAGGACTGGCGGCGCAGCGCGCGGCCGATCACCTGCTCGCACAGAAGCTGCGTGCCAAAAGCGCGGATACCGAGGACGTGGGTGACAGTGTTCGCATCCCAGCCCTCGGTGAGCATGGAGACGGAGACGACGCAGCGGATTTCGCCGCCTAGCTTGTCCGGCTTGCCAACCGTGTTCATGACTTCCCGCAGTAACTCCTGATCGGTGATGTTGTCTGCCGAGCGTGCGTCCCTGGTGCGCTCAATAATGTCGCGGCGAAATCGTTCAATTTCGTCGGCGGCCATATTGCGAAAGTTGTCATCGAGCGCGTCGCCGGCTTCAAGTTGCTCGGAGTCAATGAGCAATGTCCTCGGGCGGGGAAGCGGGTTGCCAGTGATTTCGTCGAAGTTCCGGAAAAGCGCCAGACGACCGTTTATTGGCGTAGCGGAGCCGTCCTCATTCTTTCGATGGAAACCGCTAATGAAGTCATAGACCAGCTTCGAAATGGCGGTGTTTTGGCAAACGATGATGAAGCAAGGCGGGACGCGAACGCCTTTATCGCTCCACAGATTGAAAGTTTTCTCATAGTGGCCGTAGAGAGACAGGAGGGCGGTTTGTAGGAGAGTGGGTAGCTTGAGAGGGTCGAGTTCCTCGCCCTGGCCACGGCCCTTCTTGGGCATGTCCTTGCGGATGTTCTCCCAGAGATTGCGGTAGACCGGCAACTCATCGCCGGGAATGTTTTCTGCGACAGGAACACGCGGCAATTTCACGATGCCGCACTCGATGGCGTCCATGAGGGAAAAGTCGCTCATCGTCCAGGGAAACAAGGTGCCCTCGACATAGCCCGAGCCGCTGAGGAAAAACGGCGTAGCCGACAGGTCGATCACTCGGGCGAGGCCGAGCTTGCGATTCACTGCTTCCAGGCCGGAAATCCACAGCCGCGCAGCCTCGTTGTTCTTTTCCGCCTCTTTTCTTTCTTCGCCCTTCAGATCCTCGTCTTCGTCGGCGTCAGGTTTTTCCCGATAGCAGTGATGCGCCTCGTCATTGAGCACGAGGATGTTCTGCATGCCCATAAGGTCTGGCATGACGCGCTGAATCATCTGGCCTTCCGTCTCCTTGGTCTGTAGCTCTTCGCCGGTGCGTCCTGTGAGTAGCTGGCGTCCGCCCTTGGAGAGTTCGATGCGATCGCGCAATTTGAAGCCGTGATAGTTCGTGATGACAATCTTGGCGCGATTCACGTCGTCGAGCATGTCGCTCGGCACCAATTCGCGGTCCTTGTAATAACTGTCCGGGTCGTTCGGCTGGAGCACGCGCAGCCGATCCTTGATGGTCAGACCGGGTGCCACGACCAGAAATCCACGGCTGAAATGCTTGCTGCCAGGGCGGCGGACCGCGTTAATCGTCTGCCACGCGATGAGCATGGCCATGACGGTGGTCTTCCCCGCGCCGGTGGCAAGTTTCAGCGCGAAGCGCATGAGTTCGGGGTTGGCGTCCTTGTTGGCGCTTGCCAGGTACTCAAGCAATCGTTTGCCAGCCTGGGATTGCGGCGCGACCTCGGTCAGCCAGATGGCAGATTCAACCGCTTCCACCTGGCAGAAGAACGGGCGGACGCCCCCGAACTTGTGGTGCCGCCAGTGCTGGAGCAGCCGTGCTGTCTCCGGGCTGACTTGCCATTGGCTGGGGTTGGGCAAGGCACGCCAGGCATCCACGTTCCGGCGCACCTCGTTGATGTTGGATGTGGGGTCGTACTGTTGCTGCTTGGTCGAAAGACCCTTGCCTTCGTCGAACACAAAACCCGTTTGCGCCTTGCTGGCTTTACGCTTCTTTGGCTTTGGGATCGGCGTGATGAATTTCGCGCTGCGCCTGCTCTCGGTGATCTTCTGCGTG
>CAIUKQ010000148.1 GCA_903899705.1 uncultured beta proteobacterium | reverse complement strand
GACATCCGAGACGGCAGCAATACCCGGTGTCTGGTAGAGATCGCGCAGGTAGTTGGAGAGGTTCGGATAGTCCTCGATGCGGCGCAGGTTGCATTTGTAGCCGATATAGAAGATCGAATCGAAGCGCACCAGATTGGGGTAGAGGCGCCAGTCGGCCTCGGTCTGCATCTCGCCGCACAGATAGCGCTGGCGCCCGAGCACTTCCTCGAGTTCGTCCAGGGTCCGGAACAGCAGGTCAAAGGATTCCTCGTAAGCTTCCTGGGAGGCCGAGCGGCCGCAGCCGTTGACGCCGTTGTTGACGCCCTTCAGTACCTTGTCGTTCATGGCGTCGATGGCGGAGCGCAGCGGTGCCGGGTAGAAATCCTGAGTCGGCGGGGCGATGCCGGCGAAGGCAGAGTTGAACATGCGAATGATTTCAGCCGACTCGTTGTTCACCACCGTGCGGGTTTTCAAATCCCAGAGCGTGGGCACGGTGACACGCGTGCTGCACTCAGGATCCGCCAGGGTGTAGATTTCATGCAGGTATTGAACGCGTTTGTCGGTGCCGGGAACCACATGGCCGCCTTCGGCAAAGGTCCATCCCTGGCCGCCACGGGTTTGCGAGGTGTCGGTCATGGCGACGATACCTTCGAGTTTCTTCAGAACCCGGAACAACATGGCGCGGTGTGCCCAGGGACAACTGGTGGAGACGTACAGGTGGTAGCGGCCCGGTTCGGCCTTGAAGCCGGAGGAACCATCCGCGGTGACCTCTTTGCGAAACACCGAGGGATTCTTGATGTAGCGGCCGCCCTCGCGGATTTCGGAGAGCGTGTCTTCCATTGTCCACTTGCCGTTCAACAGATTGCCCATGTTTCTCTCATGCGGGATTCGATGAGTGTCATTATGCCTCGTGATGATTCACCGGTAACGAGGGCAGTGAAGGAGTCCAGGACTCCCTGCCCAGAGGAGTCAGCCGCGCCCCTATAATCCCGCGCTCATTCAGCCATCAGGAAGTCCGCCTCATGAAAGCCATGTATTGCCGCGAATTCGGTCCCATCGAAAATATTGTCTGGACCGATGTGCCAGTGCCGGTCTGCGGTCCGAAGCAGGTGCGCTTTAGCACCTCGGTTGCGACGCTGGGCTTCATGGATGCGTTGATGATCAAGGGGGAATACCAGATCAAGCCTTCGCTGCCCTACGTGCCGGGTTCCGTGTCTGCGGGCGTTGTCCTGGAGGTCGGTGCCGAGGTGCACGGGATCAAGGTTGGCCAGCGCGTGACGGCCTCCGACCATCAGGGCGCGTTTGCCGAGGAACGCGTGGTGGGCGAGGAGACCGCCGTAGTGACACCCGATGGCATGGAAGATGTGCAGGCGGCAGCGCTGCGGCTGACCTTCACGCCGTCCTATCTCGCGCTGGTGATCCGTGCGGAGTTGGAGAAAGGCGAGACACTGGTGGTGACCGGCGCCACCGGCGGCATTGGTTTTGCCGCCATGCAGTTGGGGAAGTATCTGGGTGCGCGGGTGATCGGCGTGGTGGGCAGCGCTGCCAAGGCGGCTTTTCTACAGACTCATGGATTTACGGAAGTTATTGATTATTCAGTAGAAAACTACAAGGATCGGGTCAACGCCCTGACCGGCGGGAACGGCGCGGATGTGATTTTCGAAGTTATCGGCGGAGATATTTTCGAGCAGTCGCTACGCTGTATCAATGTGGGCGGCCGGGTGCTGGTGCTGGGATTCGCCGGCGGACGCATCGGCAACGTGCCGGCCAACCTCCCGCTCCTGAAGAACGCCTCCATCATCGGTTCTTTTCTCGGTGGGTGGCGCAAACGGCATGTGGAGGCGGGGCCGCAGATCAACGCGGCGGTCCAGAAAATACTCACCGAGTCCGGCATGAAGACGCCAGTCGCACGGACGTTCCCGATGCCGCAGGCGGTGGATGCGCTCAAGACCATGCTTGATCGGACCAACACGGGTCAGATCGTTTTGTCCATGTCGTCATAGCGAATTACTCAGGGGAAAACCTGCCATGGGCATGTTCGCTTTCGGCCAACCGGTACGACGCAAAGAAGACCCGCGTCTCCTGAAATTCTGGCGGGTCCTTCGCGAAGCACGATTGTCAGTCTGATATTCAACGAAGAGGAGAGGGAAATGTTTAAACAATTCAGAAGCTTGCGAAAAATCCTGGCTGCCGCCTGCCTGAGCGCACCCATGGCCGCTTTGGCGCAATCCTATCCGGTCAAACCGGTGCGCATTGTCATTCCCTATCCGCCTGGCGGGGTCGATGTGACCATACGGCTACTGACCAATGTCATGGATGCCGAACTCGGACAACCAACGGTATTCGACTACAAGGCGGGCGCGAGCGGCATTATCGGCACGGATTATGTCGCCCGCCAGGAGCCGGATGGCTACAACATCCTCGCGACCGCCTCGAACCCCTGGGTGGTTTCCCCGGCCATGCGCAAGGGCGGCACGCCTTACCACCCGGTCCGTGACTTCACGCCGATCTCGATCGTGATCGAAGGTGTCAACCTGATCGTTGCCAATCCTGCATTTCCGGCTAACAACGTGCGTGAGTTGCTCGACTATGCGCGCGCTAACAACAGCAAGGTGAGCTGGTCCACCACCGGCATCGGCAGTTCCTGGCATCTGGAAGTCGAGAACATCAACCATCGCGCCGGAACCAGCATCCTGCATGTGCCTTTTCCCGGATTCGCGCAGATGCTGCCGCCGTTGCTGACGGGCGAAGTGCCCGTGGCACTGATCACCTACCAGATCATCAACAAGCTGGTGTCGGCCGGCAAAGTGAAAATGATCGGCGTGCTCAGCACCAATCCGAAGACCCGGCATTTCTTTCCGCCGGGCGTGCAGCAAGTGGCCGAGGTCTATCCGGGATATCAGTCCGCGCCTTCGTGGATCGGATTCGGCGGCCCCGCAAAACTGCCTCGACCCATCGTGATGCGCCTGAACAGCGCCATCATCAAGGCCATCAACCAGCCCTCGGTGCAGGAACGGTTCACCTCCGACAAGATCGTGGCCACCGGCAGCACGCCGGAGGAATTCGGCGAGAGAATCAAGTCCGATTTTGAAATGGCGCTTAAAGTGGTGAAAGAAGCAAACATCCCG
>CAIUKQ010000147.1 GCA_903899705.1 uncultured beta proteobacterium | reverse complement strand
TTTTCGCATATCGGCCTGCTGCAGGGATGGGCGCCATTTGCTTCGGCGACACTCCCCAGTTTGATTTTCCTGGCGACCGCGGCCACCATGATGTGGTGGGTGGAAAGACGTTAGCTGCCTCCCGCGGATTAGGCTGGATTGAGTTGCCGTGAAACACCTGGCGGTTTCAGTTCCGGGTTTGCGCCTGAATCGGATTCCGGCTCATTGACCGCTTGCCGTTGAGACCCGGACCAGGCGGGTCCGAGCAAGGCGATCGTGGAAAAACTGCCGATCCCTGTCAAAAAATGCCCACAGGAAACCCGCGCCGAAGCACAACATGGACAGGCATCCCGCGACAAATCGAAGGGTGCACTGTCCAAAACTCAGATGGCCGCCTCCAGCGCCGACAAGACGCAGTTTCCAGGTTTTCATCGGAAGCGTTTGGCCGCCGCGGAGCCAGCACCAGTGGAAATAGAGGCCGAATACGAGGAACAAATACAGCTGATACGCATGCCTGCTCCAGCCGTCGAGGTCCGAATCGACCGCGCCGTGAAACGGCAACGACGCGACAAAGGCAATGGGAAAAAGCAGCAGGGATTCGTAGACCAGCGACATGAACCGCCTGCCGAGTCCTGCTTCCTCGAACTTCTGCTGCCCGTGCAATTCTGCCATGTCGACTAAGGTAGCTGGCCGGGGTGAGCGGTCTCGCCGGGATTCACCACGGCGGCTTTGGCTGGGGGCTTTTTCGGACTGCCTTTTGCGCTTTGTGCGCTTGCACTGAGCTTTTGCCTCTGCTCTTCCGGAAGCTTCTGGTATTCATCCCATTCCTGGGCCAGTGACTGCTTCTTTTCCACAGGCATTTGTTTGATCTTCTTGGCGCTCTCCCGGATTGCGCCCCTTTCTTCCTGGGACAACTTGACCCATCGTTGCATTCGGCGCTGCACTTTCGACTGGTCGTCCGGGGACATTGCTGCATACCGATCGGCGATATCCAACATCGTTTTCTTCCGACGCGCCGTGTATTTGTCCCAATTTTCGGAAAGTGGCGCCAGTACCGATTGCTGCTGGGGCGAGAGTTCCTGCCAGTCCGGCAGCTTCTTTGGCGGGGCTGCCGACCATCCGGATGAAGCAATCAGAAACCAGAAGGCTAGTCCGAGGACCGCTTTAACCATGCGTCGAATCCCTTGTCGAGATATGCGTCGATAGGCAGGTCGCCAGTGAGCACCTCGGTATCAATTTCAATGATTTCTTCCTGAAGCTGCGCCTGGTACCACAGATTTGAGGCGTACAGGCCAATCACCAGCATCAGGAGCGGGAGCAATATGCGAGCTGCGGTCGAGTGGCCACTGTCGAACAGGTTACCCATCGTTCCCTTGGGTGTCGCATAGAGGAGTTCCGGGGCCGGACTCTTGTATTTCTCCAACGCCTGAAGGCGGGCAGCCTTCAGACGGCCGGCCGTTGCCCCATCGAGACTCGCGCCGTGATCAAGGGCCTGCTTGATTCGAAAACCAAATTGCTTTTCATTCATGATTCTATTCCCCGTGCCCGCAGTGCCTTGCCAAGTGTATGCGTGGCGCGAGAGCAATGGGTCTTGACGCTCCCCTCGGAGCAGCCCATGACCACCGCCGTCTCGCTAACATCCAGCTCCTCCCAATAACGCAGCAGGAAGGCTTCCCGTTGACGTGCGGGTAGCTTTTGTAGCTCTTTTTCAATAATTTCAATGAGTTGGGATTCCTGCAAGGACTCTGACGGGCCCTTTGGCGAAGTGGTTTCATCACTTTCCAGCATTTCCAGCGGGTCAAAGTCATCCTCCGTTCCGCTCGGTATCAGGGAGGAAAAAAGGCTTGTCCAGCGGTTGCGGACTTTCTGCCTTCGAAAATGATCCTTGACGGTGTTCTGCAGAATCCGGTGAAAAAGCATGGGCAATTCGCTCACCGGCTTGCCGCTATACTTTTCCGCGAGTTTCAGCATGGAGTCCTGAACGATATCCAGCGCCGCATCTGAATCCCGCACGGAAAAAAACGCGAGCTTGTAGGCGCGCCGTTCAACTTCAGAGAGAAACTCCGAAAGTTCCTGATGAGAAGCCAGGGGATATTCCTTTTATGATGACCCCAGAAGAAACGCGATCTTATCAAAATGTGGTTCATAAGCAGCGGAATTCGGTCCAGTTGCTTGACCACTAAGGCATTTAAACGTACCCTAAAGGGTTTCGTCTTTAGATATGATGCAGCGCAATGGTCGATACTGAAATTACCGGAGCCGAGATCGTGATCCAATGCCTTCAGGAGGAGGGCGTGGAGGTGATATTTGGGTACCCGGGCGGGGCGGTGCTCTACATTTATGATGCGCTGTTCAAGCAGGATAAGGTGAAGCACATACTGGTGCGCCACGAACAGGGCGCGGCCCATGCGGCTGACGGCTATTCCAGGTCCAGCAATCGGGTTGGGGTCTGTCTGGTGACCTCCGGTCCGGGACTCACAAACGCGGTTACCGGCATAGCGACGGCGTACATGGATTCCATCCCCATGGTCATCCTTTCGGGACAGGTTTCCACGGCTTTCATCGGGCAGGATGCCTTCCAGGAATGCGACGCGGTTGGAATCACGCGGCCGTGCGTCAAACACAATTTCCTGGTCAAAAAGGTTGCCGATCTTGCGCCGACTATGAAGAAGGCGTTTCACATCGCGCGCTCAGGCAGGCCCGGTCCCGTGCTGGTGGATATTCCGAAGGATGTGACAACGGCAACCTGCAAGTTTGAGTATCCCGCCCAGGTCAACATGCGCTCGTACAGTCCAGTCGTGCGGGGCCATCCGGGCCAAATCAAGAAGGCGGTCCAACTGCTCGCGGAGGCCAAACGGCCCGTCATCTATGCCGGAGGTGGCGTCATACTTTCCAATGCCTCCGCCGAACTGGGTGAGTTGGTCAGGTTGCTTGGCGTTCCTTGTACAAATACCCTGATGGGTCTTGGGGGATTTCCCGGGACGGATCCCCAGTTCCTTGGCATGCTGGGCATGCACGGAACTTATGAAGCCAATATGGCGATGCAGAACTGCGACGTGCTGCTTGCCGTTGGCGCGCGCTTTGACGACAGGGTCATCGGTAACCCGGAACATTTCTGTCAGGTGCCGCGGAAAATCATTCACATCGACATTGATCCTTCGTCCATCGCCAAACGCGTCAAGGTCGACGTGCCGATTGTCGGAGACGTTCGCGAGGTGCTTGAAGACCTTGTAAGGACCATCAAGGCCGGAGACGACAAACCGAACAAGGCAGCCCTCAAGGAGTGGTGGACACAGGTCGATCAATGGCGTTCGAAAGACTGTCTTGCGTACAACAAGGCGGGCAATGTCATCAAACCCCAATGGGTTCTTGAAAAGCTCTATGAAATCACCAAAGGCGATTGTTTTGTCACCTCTGACGTGGGGCAGCACCAGATGTGGGCGGCGCAGTTCTACAAGTTCGACAAGCCGCGGCGGTGGATCAACTCGGGCGGGTTGGGGACGATGGGTTTCGGCCTGCCCTCCGCGATGGGAGTGCAGCTGGCAAATCCGGGAGCAACGGTTGTCTGTGTGACCGGGGAGTCTTCGATTCAGATGTGCCTGCAGGAACTGTCGACCTGCAAGCAGTACCGGCTGCCTATAAAAATCATTAATTTGAACAACAGGTACATGGGCATGGTCCGGCAGTGGCAGCAGTTTTTCCATGGGAACCGGTATTCCGAGTCCTATATGAACGCACTGCCTGATTTTGTGAAGCTCGCCGAAGGTTATGGGCACCGCGGGATACGCATCGAAAAGCATGCCGATGTCGAACCCGCGCTCAAGGATGCCTTTGCACGGAAGGATGAACTGGTGTTCATGGATTTCATGACGGACCAGACCGAGAATGTGTATCCGATGGTTCCCGGTGGGAAAGGTATCTCGGAAATGATTCTTTCGGAAGATCTTTGAGCGTTTGCTTATACGGACGACGCCAGACACGCCGAAGTTCGTTGAGATTCCAAGTGACGCGGATGTTTGGAAAATGGGGGACGGCTGACGGAGGCCGCAAGCAGGTCAAAACGAGGGTTCTATGCGGCATATTATTTCCATACTGCTTGAAAATGAGGCGGGGGCGCTGTCGAGGGTTGCGGGTCTGTTTTCCGCCCGCGCGTACAACATCGAATCGCTGACGGTTGCGCCTACCGAGGACCCGTCGCTTTCACGCATGACATTGGTGACAAGCGGTTCCGACGACGTGATCGAGCAAATCACCAAGCAGCTCAACAAGCTCATAGAAGTTGTGAAGGTGGTCGATCTTTCCGAGGCGGCGCACATAGAACGCGAACTGATGCTGATCAAGGTGAGGGCGGCAGGCAAGGACCGGGACGAAGTTAAACGCATGTGCGATATATTCAGGGGCCGGATTCTGGATGTGACCGATGGCACATATACGATAGAAGTCACCGGTACGGGTGCGAAGCTGGATGCCTTTGTCGAGGCACTGGACAAGACCCTGATTCTCGAAACGGTGAGAACGGGTGCATCCGGAATCGGACGTGGCGAGCGCGTACTGAAAGTCTAGTGAACCTTCCGCGCGGAAACGCGGCGTTCGGTTCGATGGGACCGGTTAGCTCGAATTCAATGCATTGACGAATATGAAACAGAGATAGGGGTGTGACATGAAGGTTTTTTACGATAAAGATGCCGATTTGTCCTTGATCAAGGGAC
>CAIUKQ010000146.1 GCA_903899705.1 uncultured beta proteobacterium | reverse complement strand
ATCTTCGGGTCGTGAATCGAGGCGGAGCCGCCGCGCCCCTGGGCACAGCCAGTTTTACGCGACAGGAGTTCGTCGATGAGCCGGCACGGATCGCCGCCGAACGAAAGGTAGTAGGAGTGGGCGCGATGCTGCGCGAAAATGTTCACCGGACCAAGGAGGTCTGCGAGCACGGCCGAGATGTGTTCCTGGCCGGCGGACAGGTAGAACGGGACGCGGATGTGCCCCTGCTTCGAGGCTTCGGCCACCTGCATTTCGAAGGCCCGATTGAAGCAGGTCTGCCGGAAGATGCGCAGGGCCCAATCGGGATCGAAAGCCCGGTAGAGCTCGGGAAACGCACCGAGGGTGGAACTGCGCAAGGACGTGGCGGCGGGAGCAGCGCTGGTACTCATGGGCGGCTGATGATCAAGATTTGGATGCCGTACGGGGCGGAAAAGGATTTGGCCAGTCGGCTCAAGGTCTGAGGCGTGACGACATCACCGGCGGCCAGAATCGGCTCGCCCTCTTTGCTGAAGAGGCCTCCGTCAAGCAGCATGAGCACGCAAGACGGGTCCACTTGGTCGAGTTGCGTCAGGTCGCTCCAGTTGCCTAGGCGAAGCTGGCAGCCGCGAAAGGTGTGGCCGACTTCCTCGCCGGGCTGTGGGATGGAAAGCTTCAACGCATCGGGCATGAGCGGCTCGTCCGCTTCGATGCCTTCGTAAGGTTTCGCTTCGCGACCGTAGGCGTCCTCGAGCCGGACCAGATTTTCCTTGTCCCGCGGAGTCTCGATTTCCAGCAGCACGATCCCATCCGGCGAGACCGCTTTCGTGGAGTGGAAAAGCCCCGGACGGATCATCACGCGATCGAGCGGCTTGAGATGAACGCCGTCGTTGAGATAGCTCAGGTGCGCTTCGCCGGAGAGTAGGACCAGGCCGGTCTTTTTCCGCGGGTGGCAATGCAGGGACGTCGAGGCGCCCGGACTCAGGTGAAGCACCCACAGTCCGACCTTGTCGTTCTGATACATCAAATACTCGTAGCCCCACGGCTTCCGCACCACCGCGTAGTCGTAGTCTATATGTTGTCGGTCACACGTGTTGTGCATGACGGGGAGCATCAGATCTTCGGTTGAAAGCGCCGAACGACAGCAGCCATGAATGTCGGGTTGTTCACGTAGTGCGGAGCGGTTATGAAGTTGCCGTCCTCGACCAGCGGCGCGTCGATGTAATCGGCGCCCGCGTTGCGGAGATCCTCTGCTATGCTCATATAGCCGGTGACCTTGCGGCCTTTGAGAATCCGCGCCGACACCATGATCCAGGGACCGTGACAAATCGCGGCTACGACCTTGCTGGCTTCGTTCATGCCGCGAACGAATTCCAGCACCCTCGCATCCAGTCGCACGCGGTCCGGTGCCTCGAAGCCGCCTGGGAGCACCACCAGGTCAAAATTATTCACGTTCAAATCCGCGGTCGCCATCGTGGCGCGAGCGGGTACGCCGTACTTTCCGTGGACGATCGCCTTGTCTTTCGTAGCCACCTCGAGAGCCATGCCCGCTTCCAAGAGGCGGTAGTAGGGATAAACGTATTCTTCGTCCTGAAAACCAGGACCGGTGATGATGACTACGCGTGTTTGCATAGAGGTAGAGGAGAAAAGGGTTCAGGCCGCGACCAAGTACTCGTCGAGGACCTTCGCGCGCTCGGTGACGCCGAGCCCTGGCGACGCCGAGACCGTGAGAAAGCCGTTTTCAAAATGCCAGCCCTCGTCGAGGAGTTCCAGGTAGATGGCGTTTCCCGAGGTATCCATTTCCAACCAGGTGGTATTGGGCGTCGCCGCCATCAGATGTGCGGTCGCGGCGAGCAGAATGCCCGAGGAGAAATTATGCGGCGAAACCGGAACGCCAAACGCACCGGCCAGGGCGCAGATCTGCTGGGTTTCCAACAGGCCGCCGACCCGCCCGATATCCGGCATGGCCACGTCGAGCGCGCCGGCTTCGAAAAGTTGTTTGAAACCGTGCAGCTGGAATTCGTTTTCGCCGGCAGCGATCGGAATCGGACTGTGCCGACGGAGTTCGGCGAGCGCGCCGATCAGATCCGGCGCGAGCGGTTCCTCCAGCCATGTGAGATCGTACGGCGCCCAGAGTTTCACGGCGCGGCGGGCCTCCATGAGGTCGTAGCCGGCATTCAGATCGATCATCAATTTGATGTCCGGTCCGATAGCTTCGCGAATGGCGCGAACTCTCGCCGTGTCCTCGTCGGCGGAGGCAAAGCCGAGATGCGCCTTGATCATCTTGTAACCGAGTGCAGCTATGCGCCGGGCATTGGCGGCGACGGCTTTAATGTCTTTTTCCCAGTAAACATCGCTCGCATAAGCCGGAAGCCGGCTCTGGCCGAGTCCGCCCAGCAGTTGATAGCAAGGTACACCGAGCGCCTTGCCTTTAATGTCCCAGCAGGCCATTTCTATTGCGCTCAGCGCGCAGAGCACGGAGCCTTTCCTCTCGAAGTAAACGGGGTCGTGCAGGAACTGTTTCCGAAGCGCGACGAGATTGAAGGCATCCTTCCCTAGCACCGCGGGCGCGATATAAGTTTCGACGATGGTTTTGACGAGGCTCGCGTTGCCGATCCCCTCGCCCCAGCCGACAATGCCTGAGTCCGTGTGCACCTTGACCAGCGCGTGCTGCCGGGTCTTGAAGCCTCCGCGCGAGATGCGCATGGTGGACTTGAGGTGCTTTCGCGTTAGCAGGACTTCAACTTTCGTGATGGTCGGTCCTTTGGCCTGTAAGGCGGTCATTGCATTCGGCGTACTCATCATAGGGCAACTCTGGCTCGGGACGCCGGCGTCGCCAGCTCGAAAGAAGTGACGCCACCGTCGAGTTCGTGGAACGGCTGAAGGGTCCGACTGGCCTGCTGGGCTAAAAGGTGGTCGTGGTTTTTCTCGGGTTCGAAAAAGATGATCTGCGAGCCGGAGAATTCGAAGGAGAACGGAACCTGCACGAGGCCGTCCAGCACATCCGAAACCTCCGCGTGCCGGTCCGGCGGCACGAAGAGCAGCATGAAGCCGCCCCCGCCCGCACCCAGCAGTTTTCCCCCGAGCGCGCCGGCCGCCTGCGCGCGAGCGTAGATGGCCTCCACCTCAGGATTTGTCACGGTGGTGCTGAGGCTGCGTTTCACCAGCCAAGCTTCGTTGAGCAACTCGCCGAAATCCTCGATGGGGTGCCGGTGGGTTAGCACCGTGATGCTTTCATCCACGAGATCCTTCAAGATGCGCAGCTGGCGTTTTTTTGCATCGAGATTATGTGTGTAGCTGGCGGCGACGTCCGAGGCCGTGCGCTTGATGCCGGTGTAGAACAACATCAAGTGGCTGTTTAGTTCGGCGAAACGCTCGGGCGAGAGCGTCACGGGCCGCACCGAAATTTCGCCGCTTTCGTGAAACACCGTGTGATTGAAGCCGCCGTAAGCCGCCGCGACCTGATCCTGCGAACCCACGTTTTCCCGGATCATCTTTTGCTCGACGTCGATGCTCTCGAGGGCGAGCTGCTTTTTGCTCGGCATCTGGCCGTTGAGCGCGTGCAGCGTGTGCATCAGGCCAACCATGAAGGCTGAACTCGAACCCATTCCGCTGCGGGCGGGTAGATCGCCGTCATGGTGAATCTCTACGCCTCGCTCTTGCTTAAAAAATCTCAGCCCCTCGCGCACCGCTGGATGTACGATATCGTCTATCTTCATGACATTTTCGATTTTAGAATATACTATTCTGTAGCGATTCTCGAAAAATGGGGGTAAATACCGACACGAGATGTAACAATATTTATCAATCGTCGTCGAAAGCACTGCTCCTCCATGTTGGCGATACCAAGCTGGATAGTCTGTGCCGCCTCCGAAAAAGGAAATGCGGTAGGGGGTGCGGGTGATGATCATGGGGTGTCTCCGATCGTGAGGGGTTGGAGCTGGGTCTGCGGAATTAGGGAATGAAACATACGGTTGGCGCCGGCGTAGGAATCGGGCGTGCCGATGTCGACAAAAGGGCAGTCTGATTTCACGCCGCGCAGGCCCAGTTTGATCCAAGCGGGAAAGATTTCGCGCTCCAGGGAGCACGCCTGGCCGGGCGGGATTCCTCGCAGCAACGCGCGGTTTGCCAGGTAAATCCCGGCATTGATCCAACCTGGGCCCGTTGAAGCGGCTTTCTCCTGGAAGGCGGTGATGAGTCCGGCGCTGTTAAGCTTGACCAATCCGTAGCGCCTAGAATCTGCTACCTGGCTGATGAGCATGCTGGCGGCGGCCCGCGAATCTACATGGTCGCGACAAAAGAGCCCCAGGTCCGCGGAGCAATAAGAGTCACCATTTACCACCAAAATATTTTCCGACTCAAGCTGCGGTAGCGCGTGGCGCAGGGCCCCACCGGTGCCCAGCAGCGTCGGCTCGGCAGAATAACGCAACTGCAGTCCCTTGTGGCTCGCGCCAAACTCTGCTTCAATCTTTTCCGCCTGGAAACCCGTGCAGAGCACGACTCGACTGAACCCGTGTAAGTCGAGCAGATCAAGCAGCCATACGAGGAACGGGCGCCCCGCTACGGATGCGAGCGCCTTGGGACGGTCCGCGACCGCGGCGCGCAAGCGTGTGCCTAGGCCGCCACAAAGAATGGCGACGTGCGGCGTTTTCGCTGAGTCTGACGGCAGTGGTGGGTTCACGCGTTCTTGAGGGGTGAGCGGCCGATCAATCGGTAGCCCTTGATCAGCTCCGGGATGCCGATGTCGAGTGTCCGCCGAGCTTCAAAGCCGGCCTCCCGCAGACGTTGATTGGACACTATGTAGTTCCGCTTGTCCGGATCGGTGCCGACCTCGGAGAAGTTAACATAGAAGTTGGGGACGAATTCCTTGACCTTCATGGCCAGCTCGGCCTTCGAGAGGTTCGCGCTCTCCAAACCCACATTGTAGGGTCGCCCGATCATCCGCGGCGCATTCGTCAAACAATGGAGCATGCAGTCGGCTACGTCACGAACGTGGACGAAGTTCCGCTTGAAATCTTTCTCGAAGATCACGAGGTAGCCGTCGGTCACGGCCGCGTAGACAAAATGGTTGACCAGCAGGTCGAGCCTCATGCGCGGGGACATCCCGAACACGGTCGCCAGGCGCAGCGTGATGGTGTTGCTCGAATTGAGTAGCTCGAGTTCAGCCTGGCATTTCGTCTTCCCGTAGATCGAGATGGGTTCCAATGGTGTCTCTTCCGTGCAAAAACTCGTTCCGGACTTCACCCCGTAGCCGCTGTTGGTGTTGGGGTAGATGACGAGTTGGCTGGAGGAACGAACTCGGTTGATGATTCGGATGGCTTCCAGATTCACGGACTCGGCCAGCCAGGGATCACGCAAACAAGCGGGCATGCCGACCACGGCAGCCAGCGGGATGATCACATCTGCTTTTTTGACCAGGGTCGCCATCGCCGCTTCGTTGCGGACTTCCTCTCGGACGAAATTGAAATTATCCTGCGCACACAGGTGGTTGAGCTGGGCCGAGCCGAAGGAGAGATTATCAACGCCTATAACCCGGTGGCCGGCATCTAGAAAATGTTCTGCAATAACGGTTCCCAAGTAGCCGGCGACACCGGTGATAAGTACTGTGGTGGAAGATGTCATGGGTGAAAATTCCCTGAGCGCCGGGGTTAATGAATACGTGGTCCCTGTTCTCTGCGAAGGCATTCAGGAAAGATGCTTTTAACCGTAGTGGCCGAGTCCACGCTCGTCCGCCCCTTTGGCTTTAAGTGAATGGCAACGAAATATGATGCGTATGGTGCGGACATGACAAACTTTTAGCAGCATTTGGGCCATATCGATAATGATATTTTTATTTATTCTATATCATTATTTTATGAATTTTTTTTAATTAATTTGGATCCTGTTGCCCGACCAAAAGACGGCAATCAACCGACGCACGGCAATATTTTCCTCTGCCCTGCTCCGTCTACAATTCGCTCGGTTGCACTCAAGTGGCTGATCTGCCCTTTGTCCGTAGCGATCTGCTTTAGCGCCGTATTGAGTCACTCTGGACTAGTATTAACGTAGGGTCTTTCCTAGCTGAGCAGAGCAAAATCTGTTTAAGTCTATGAAGGGCAATGAAAAATAAGTATCAATTCAGGTCACGCATTTCCGAGAGGTTATTCAGGGATATTTTACGCATGTTCTGTTCAGATATTTGTGCCCTT
>CAIUKQ010000145.1 GCA_903899705.1 uncultured beta proteobacterium | reverse complement strand
GATGCCATCGCCTGGGAGCTGAACACCAGGCCACGCAAATCGATGGGCTTCCGATGCCCGGCTGAAATGCTTACCCCGGAAGCTTTCGATTTCAAGCAGCATCATGCTGCGCTTTTTGCACTTGGTCATTGAAACCGCCCAGCGATTCCCTAATTGAATTTATTAAATAATATTATCTCTTCCTTCGCTAGCCCAACGCCTCCAACGCCGGTTTTACTTCGCGTGAAAACAATTCCAGCGAACGCATTTCATTGGCGTGGCCGAGCGATCCAAAGGCCAGTTGCAACACCAGGTAATTGATGCCGGTGGCTTTGGCCTGTGCCAGCAATTCGCGCTTCGCCGTTTCCGGGCTGCCGACGACGAGCGAACCGGATTTGCGTGCGGCATCGTAATCAGCGGAAAGCGATATTGGCGGATAGGTGCCGCGCCGTATCCACAGCGAGGCCAGTGAATCGAACCACTGCTTGTAGGCGGGCCGCGCGATCCGTTCGGCTTCGGCATCGGTGGGCGCGATGAACATCGCGCGCACCACGCCTTCGATGGGCGTTTTCACAGGACTGCCTGCTCGCAGTGGATCGGCGGAATGTTCCTTCCATGCTTCGCGAAAACCGTTCAGCAGCGAAACGACGCGGTCCGTCGGCCCCAGCGTGACGCCGTTCATGCCGTACCTCGCGGGACGTGAATGGCCTTCCGCAGTGCGCAGGCCATACCAAAGCGGCGGATAAGGTCGCTGCACCGGACGCCACACCATGGGGATGTCCTTGTATTGATAGTGGACACCCTGATGGTCGAGCACGTCGCTTGACAGCCCCTTGACCAGAACTTCAAGCGCTTCCTCGAACATGGTTCCGGATTTTTCGAAATCGACGTCCAGGACCTCGAACTCATGCGGCGATATGCCGCGTCCCACGCCGATGTCGAGGCGCCCGTTGGAGAGGTTGTCCAGAATGCACAGTTCTTCGAGCAGTCGCAGCGGGTTGTACAGCGGCAGAAGGAAGAGCAGGGCGCCCAGGCGTATGCGCGTGGTCTCGCGCGCGGCGGCGGCAAGGAACACGGTGGGAGAGGGCGTGGAGGACAGTCGCGTCGAATGGTGTTCGGTGACGTGATAGGCGTAAAAGCCGGCTTTCTCGGCGGCGCGAAGCAGGACCATGCGGTCATCAAACGTTTTTGCGAGTGGCTCGTCGCGCCAATCGATGTAGTCGAAAATGCCGAACTTCATTGCGTAACCTCTCCTTTTTTTGCCATGATTCGTGTGCAATACCATTTCGATCAAAGCATGTTAGCGTAAAGCTTCAGGGCGCATTGCCATCGGAAACGGATTGTTGCCATACACACGGAGAGAAATAATGACCAGTAAAAAACTGCTGCCGAGAACCTGGCTTTCAGTGACGACGGCGCTGATTGCGGCTTCTTTTGCCACGCTCGCGACTGCGCAGGCCTACCCCTCAAAACCGATCCGCGTGGTGACTGAATTCGGCCCGGGCTCCGGTGGCGACATCATCCTGCGCGTGATGACCACGGTCATGGCGGAGCAGATGGGCCAGTCTTTCGTGGTGGAGAACCGAGCCGGCGCGGGCGGCGTGGTGGCCGCCGAAGCCGTGGTGCGCTCGGCGCCCGACGGCTACACGCTGGGCGTGTACTCGCCCAACGCGCTGGTGACGCGGCGCGTGCTCGCCAAAGGAGGCTCTCCCATTGACGTGCTGAAAGACCTCACGCCCATCACCGCGCTTGGCGATGCGGTGATGCTGATATTCGTGCAGCCCAACGGGCCGATCAAGACACTTCGGGAACTGGTGGACTATGCGAAAGCCAATCCGGGCAAGCTGAGCTACGGGTCCTCGGGCTTCGGATCCATCCATCACCTTGCGCAGGAACAGGTGGCGATGATCGCGGGCGCCGACATGTTGCACATCCCCTACAAGACCGGCACCGATGCCGTGGCGGCGCTGGTATCCGGACAGATCCCGGTGACTTACGCCATCCTCGGTTCCATCGGCCCGCACCTTAGGGCCGGAAAGGTGGTGCCCATTGCCCGGGTTGGAACCAAGAGGCTTGAGAGCATGCCGCAGGTGCCCGCGCTCACCGAAGTCGCGCCGGGATTCGAGCCGCCGCCGGGATGGGAAGGCATGTTCGCGCCGGCCGGCCTGCCCCAGCCGATCCTGCGCCGGTTGAATGCGGAGGCCGTCAAGGCGCTAACCCTGGCGCAGTCCAAGGCCAAGATCGGCGAACTCGGCTTTGACGTCATCGCCAACACGCCGGAAGAATTCACCGCGTTGATAAAAAGCCAGATCGACCTTGTCGCACGGATTGCGAAGACGGCGAAGATTCAGCCGATTGAGTGAAAGACTGACGGGCCTGCCTTTTTGGATTGACTAAAGATCTTGCTGGACGATATGTATCCCAAAGTATACAATCGAGGCCAATGCAATGATTCAGACCACCTCAATATTTGACAAGTGGTTTGGTGGGCTACGAGACCGTAGGGCGAAGGCGCGAATTCAAACTCGAATCGACAGAGCGGAAGATGGCAATTTTGGCGACTGCGAATCTGTCGGTGAAGGCGTTTCCGAAATGCGGATTCACCATGGGCCGGGCTACCGCGTGTATTTCATACGTCAGGGCAATGATTGGGTGATTCTGTTGGCGGGTGGCGACAAATCCACGCAACAGGCAGATATCCGGAATGCATTGAAACTGGCGCGTTTGCTGAAGGGTTGAACAATGGCAAAAATAAAACTGAGGCAATGGGACAGCGCAGAGCATCTGAAAACCGATGAGGATATTGCCTTGTACCTCGATGCCTGCCTGGAGGAAGCTGGAGATGATCCGGCATTCATCGCCAAGGCGCTGGGCAATATTGCACGTGCCCGCGGCATGAGTCAGTTAGCGAGGGATACTGGTTTGGGCCGCGAAAGTCTTTACAAGGCTTTGTCAGGTGAGGGGAACCCGAGCTTTGCGACGATCCTGAAAGTCATACACGCGTTGGGTGTGAAACTGCACGCAGCACACGCGGACGGGTAGAACCGGTCACGCGGTCACGCGGCCATCGCCTGAGCCCAGCCTTCCGGGTTTAAGCTGTGCGCGCGGCCAAAGCCCGCGATAAAGCGCACTGTCAGCGGGCGGATGGCGAAGAGCGAAAAATCGGGGAGGACGAACATCTGTTCCGCGGTCGGAAAGCGCTTCAGGTACGAGGACTTTCCTTCGGCGTAGTCCGTGCCCGCCGGGTCCAGGCGCTGTGCCATGCCCGCTATCGTAGCCCGTGGCAGGGCTTGCGGTTCGATGACCTCGCCGTCATCGCCGATGCTGTTCTCCGCGGCGGTGACCATCAAGCTGACACGTGGATGCAGCAGCACGTGACGCGTGTGCGCGGAGAGTCCGCTCACATGAATCAGAAAACCGGGGCCTTCGCCATGAAGGACATAGGGGACCATGGAGACAAAAGGTTCACCCCTGTCGATCGTGCCCAGTGCCGCGGTGGTTCTGCCGCGCACTAGGTTTGCCAGAATTCGGTTAGATACGTCGTCCATTGGGTCGCTCACTCGGGGGCTGTGCAGGCGATGCGTTGCCCGCCGCCTGTCGGAAGAATCCATGGTAGCGTAATCGCTTCGCAGTTTGCCGGGAGTCACTGCGGTAGCAGCCCCGAATTCACCCCTACGCGCAACAGCAAGGAGAAGCAGCGATGATTGAACTGTATTCAACCCCCACGCCCAACGGCCAGAAGGTGATGATCCTTCTGGAGGAGTGCGGCATTCCCTGGAAGCATATCGACGTGAACATCCGCACCGGCGAGCAGTTTTCAGCCGAGCATCTAAAGCGCAGCCCAAACAACAAGATTCCGGCCATCGTCGACACCGAAGGCCCCGGCGGCCCTTACACGATGATGGAGTCTGGCGCGATTCTGATTTATCTTGCGGAGAAGACGGGCAAGTTTCTCTCGAAGGATCCGCGCAAGCGCTATGACACGCTGCAATGGCTGATCTTCCAGATGGCGCACGTGGGCCCGATGTTCGGGCAGGCCGGGCACTTCAACAATCAGGCCAAGGGGCCGGAACTGCAGTACGCGCGCGACCGCTACAACAACGAGGCCAAGCGCCTGTACAAGGTGCTGGACAACCGCCTTGGTGAGTGTGCCTGGATTGCAGGCGACGAATACAGCATTGCCGACATGGCAACCTACCCGTGGTGCAAGGGTTATGCCGATCGTGGCATCAACAAGGCGGAGTATCCGAATTTCATGCGCTGGTTCGAGGCCATGGAGGCGCGCCCCGCGGTGCAGAGCAACAACAAGATGACCACGGAGATCCGCGAGCGCATGAGCAAGGCCGCCGAAGGCAAGCCGCCGGTGAATATCTATGACACCAAGGACAATGCCGAGCGGTTGGCGAAGGCTTCAAAGTCCTGACTGTTTGCGAGTGGCGGGGAACCGGATTCGAATCGAGGAGGCGCCTTGAAGACTACAAGAACGGATTTGAAAGCTGCGACAGGACTTGCGGCGCTCGTCGCCGCATTGGCAGGTGGTGTTGCCAATGCCCAATCCTTTCCGACGAAACCGGTGCGGCTCATCGTCCCCTACGCGGCGGGCGGGGCGGTCGATGCCATGGCGCGTGCTTTCGGACAGAAATTGGGCGACATCTGGGGCCAGACCGTCATTGTCGAGAATCGCGCCGGCGCCGGCGGCAACATCGGCTCCGACGTGGTGGCGAAATCGGCGCCTGATGCCTATACGCTGCTGATCAACACCTCGGGTCAGGCAGTGGCTCCCGCCCTGTACAAGAAGCTCACCTACGATGCAGTCAGGGATCTGGCGCCGATTGCCGGTACCGTCGCCTCCGCGCTCATCATGGTGACTCCGCTGGAATCGAGTGCGCGCACGGTGAAGGATTTCATCGCGCTGGCCAAGGCGCAGCCGGGCAAGCTCAATTATGGTTCCACGGGCATCGGGTCCGGTCCGCACCTGTCGCAGGAGATGTTCAAGTCGATGGCCGGCATCGACATCGTGCACGTTCCCTACAAGGGTGACGCGCCGCTGTTCCCGGCGCTGTTCACCAATGAGGTGCAGCTTGCCGTGGTGCCTTCGCAGACGGCGCTTGCACATATCCGCGGTGGCAAGCTGAGGGTGCTCGCGGTCACCAACGAGAAGCGCAGCTCGGCGCTGCCCGATGTGCCGACGGTGGCGGAGTCGGGATTGCCGGGGTATGAATTCGGCGGCTGGACGGCGCTGTTCGCACGGGGCGGCACGTCGCGCGATATCATCCGAAAGATCTCCGCGGACACCACGAAAATGCTGGCGGCACCTGAAGTGTCGGTGTTCTATCCGCGCTGGGGTGTGGAACTGTTCAATCTCAGCACCGAGGAGATGACTGCGCGCTATCTCTCTGATATTGAAAAATTCACCAAGGTGATTCGCGAAGCCAATATTCCGCAGGTGGATTGATTTGAGGAATTATATAAGTGTTTGATTATAAAAATAAATATGAATTATTTCGAAGAGGTGGAGAGCGTAGTGCCTCTCCGCTCAGTGCTGGCTCTCATGGGTACGCAGCGTTCTGGAACGGCATCAGGATTTCCATTACCGTTCTGACATTGATATTGAATTCGCATGCGTATTCCCAAGACTATCCGACCCGCGACATACGCGCAATCAGTCCGGTAGCGGCGGGCTCCGGTGGTGACATCCTCGTGCGCTACTACGCGGATAAACTTTCGCGCCTCGCCGGCAAGTCCGTCGTTGTCGACAACCGTGGTGGCGCGCAGGGCGTGGTCGGAACGGAACTCGCAGCACATGCCAAACCCGACGGCTACACATTGCTGTTCACCCCAGCCAGTTCCATGCTCGCGGCGCAACCGCATTTCTTCAAGACGCTGCCCTTTGATCCCTTCAAGGATTTCACTTCTGTCGCGCCTCTGGCGTGGCTGCCTTTTGCCATTGCGGTCGAAGCGAAAAGTCCGATTCGCACAGTGGGTGACTTGGTCGCGCAACTCAAGAAGAAAGCGGACAACGGCTTCTATGGCGCCGGCAACAATTCAGGCATTGGCACCGCGGAACTGTTCAAGGAGATGGCGGGAATCAAGACGACGCAGGTGCCTTACAAGACCGCGGCGCAGGGACTCGCCGCGCTGCTTGATTCGCAGATCGATTTCCTGGTCTGGGACGCCACCTTCATGAGCGGACATGTGAAGGCGGGGCGTATTCGGCTGGTTGCCGTGACATCGCTGAAGCGGTCCAGCACCTTTCCCGAGGTGCCCACCATGGTCGAGTCCGGCTTCCCGGGATTCGAAATCACTTCGTGGTGGGGGCTGGCGGTGCCGGCCGGCACGCCCCGGCCCATTGTCGACAAACTGGCGGGCTGGATGCACGAGATCGGCCAGATGGAGGAGACAAGGCAGTTCCTCTTCAAAGTGGCCACCGATGTCCTGTCGGGATCGCCCGAGCAGATGGCGACAATGCTGCGGCAGGAATATGACCGCTGGGGCCGCATTGTAAAATTGGCCAAAATAGAACCTCAATAAATAATTTGCCGGTTATTCGAAACCGGCAACCGAATCCCGTTCGTTGATACCGGCCACTGCGGCAATGCCCTGATGGACGGCCAAACGTATCGCGGCGGCATAAACCTCCAGAAGGCAGACACCATGACAACGCCAGTTTCCTTTCTCTCCGACGGCCTGAATCTTTCAGGCCTGCTTCACATTCCGCCGGACTTGAAGCCTGGCGAGCGCCGGCCGGCATTTGTCGTCATGCACGGTTTCGGCGGCAGCAATCAGGGTGGGCAGGGCGCATGGGCGGCCAAGGCGCTCGCGCAGTGGGGTTATGTATGTCTGCAGTTCGAGTTTCGCGGATGCGGCGACAGCGAAGGCGAGCGCGGACGGGTTATTTGTCTGGAAGAAGTCGCCGACGCCTCGAATGCGATCACGTTTCTGGAGGGTTGTCCCGCGGTTGACCCGAAGCGCATCGGCCTGTGCGGTTCAAGCCTCGGTGCAGCGGTGGCCATCCATGCAGCCGGCGGCGACAGCCGTGTTGCGGCGGTGATTTCCCAGGGAGGCTGGGGCAATGGCGAACGAAAATTCCGCGTGCAGCATCAGGGCGCGGAATGGGACCGATTCATGAAACAGCTGACCGACGGCGTGCGCCAACGCCAGACCACCGGCCAATCGCTGATGGTGCCGCGCTACGACATCGTGCCGATACCGCCGCGTCTGCGTGAATACGTCAGCAACGACCCCAAATCGAGCATGGAGTTTCCCGCGGAAACCCCCTTGAGCATGTTCCTGTTCCAGCCCGAGGAGATGATCGGCCGCATCAGTCCCCGGCCGGTTCTGCTGTTGCACGGGGCGACCGATTCGGTGACGCCGGCATCAGAATCCATGGAATTGTTCAAACGCGCCAAGTCGCCGGTGGAACTGCACCTGATCGACGGGGCGGATCACTTCATGTTTGCCGAGGAAAACCGGCGCGTGGTCAATCTCGTGCATGACTGGGTCGATCGCTACTTTCCGCTGAATCCGTGACCGAAAAGCGGGGACCATCCCCGGTTTTGCCGCCGACGCTGAAATGGCTGCTGCTGCTTGCGCTGCTCAACCAGTCGTTGAAGACCGGCAGCAACGTCACCATCCTTCTCACGGCGTTGAGCCAGCACGCCTCGCCCCTGATGGTGGGTTCATTGACGGCGGTGACCGGCATATTCCCCATGCTGCTTGCGGTGTCGATCGGGCGGCTCAACGACCGGTTCGGCGCGCGGGTGCCGATGCTGGCGGGGGCGGTGCTGGTGGTGTTGTCGACGCTATTGCCTGTTTTCTTTCCAGGCCTTGCTGCCTTGTTTGTGACCGCCACGTTCACCAGCCTCGGCGCCATGGCCTTCAGTGTCTCAGTGCAGAACACCGTGGGTCACGTCGGCCCTTCGGAAGATCGTGCCAGGAATTTCAGCTGGCTGTCGATGTCGTTTTCCTTTGGCGGGATCTTCGGGCCCCTGTTTGCGGGGGCCATCATCGATTTCTCGGGGTATGAGACGGCATTCAAACTCCTGGCGTTCCTGCCGCTGGTCGCGCTTGCCGTGGTCGGATCGGGCCGGTTGGCGCTGCCCGCGCCGGGTTTGGCCAAGGGCGCGGAGAAGGGGGAACCGAAGGCGGCCACCCGGATCCTTGACCTTCTGAAGAATCCGAAAATGCGCATGATCTACCTGCTCACCGCGCTGCATGTGAGCGCCTGGGAGATCATTTCCTTCCTCGTGCCGGTGTATGGCTCGAGCATCAGCATCTCGGCGAGTTCCATCGGCCTGATCCTCGGTTCGTTCAATGCCGCGACCTTCGTTGTTCGAATCATTCTGCCGATGTTCACCAGCCGCTTCGGTTCTCTCACCCTGATCAGGGCATCGCTGGTGCTGGCGGGCATCCTTGCCATCATCTTCCCGCTGGTGACCAGTGTTCCGATACTGGTGGCTCTTGCTTTCATTCTGGGCATGGGCCTTGGCGTCACGCAGCCCCTGGCCATGTCCGTGCTGCATGAGGCGGCGCCGGACGGCCGCTCGGGCGAAGCGGTGGGCCTTCGCACCGCCGTGGTGAATCTGACCGGCACCACCACGCCGATCATCTATGGCGCGCTGGGCGGGGTCTTTGGCATGCTGCCGGTGTTCTGGGGCTGCGGCATCGCGATCTGGGTGGCGGTGTGGGTGCTGCGCTAAGCTGACCCCACCCCGATCAAACGAAACCTACTGTGGTTTAACGCCCGCCGCTTTGGATAGTTTGGCGTACTTCTCCTGCTCGGCCACCAGGAATTTTTCAAACGCCTCAGGTGACTCCCCCGATGGGCTTTCCATCTCGAGCCCCTGCGAGGTGAGGAATTTCGCACGCAGTCCTTCATTGGCCAGCAGCCGCTGGGACACTTCCAAATTGAGGCGCTGAATGATGGGTTTGGGAGTTGCGGCCTGCGCGCACAAGCCAAACCAGGTGACCACCAGCGGAAAATCCAGGCCCGGTGATTCGAGGTAACTGGGCACATCCGGCATCTGCGAGACGCGTTTGCCCAGCATCACCGCCAGCGTCTTCACCTTGCCCGCCTTGCGCACGGCGGCCGACGGGCCCACCGCGAAAAACGCCACCTGCACGTCGCCCGCCAGCAGTCCCTGCCACGCAAACGAGGCGCCCTTGTAGGGGACGTTGAGGAAGTCGATGCCACGCGTGTTCTTCAGCCATTCGATGTAGAAGTTCGAGGCGCTGGCCGAACCGAAGGATCCCCAGGAAATGGATCCGGGTTTTGCGCGCGCCATTTCCAGCAACTCGGGCAGGGTGTTGGCGGCGATCGTGGGCGCCACATGGATGGCCGAGGCGAGAAAGCCGTAATGCACCACGGCCGCGAGGTCCTTGATCTGATAGGGCATGCCGGCATGCACAAAGGGATTGATGGCCATGACCTGCTGATCGCAACCGGTGAGGTTGTAGCCGTCAGGCGCGGTCTTTGATCCCGCCTCGCCGACGATCATGCCGTCGGCGCCGACGCGGGTCTCCACGACATAGGGTTGGCCCAGCGCTGTGGCGAGTTCCTGCGCGGCGCCGCGGGTGACCACATCTCCCGGGCCGCCCGCGGCCCAGGGAGAGAAGATGCGCACCGGCTTGGTCGGATAGCTTTGCGCACCGGCCATAGGAACCGCGAGCAGCGAGGACAACACGAGGGCAGCACCCAAGGCGTTTTTCACAATGGCCTCCTGGATAAAAACATAATTGAATCAAATAGTTATTTTGGTATCACGGACAACTGAAGGTGGCTTGGCCGTGTGGCATCGTGGTGGAAGGTGTCGGTGCCGCGCAGGTGCCCGATGTGGTGCTGGCCATCGAAGGACATGATCTCCAGACGCATGCGATGTCCCGCCTTGAACACCCAGCAGGTGGGCCAGATTTCAATGTCGAATTCATAGACTTTGCCTGGCTCCAGCGGTTGCGGATTCTCGTGCGTGTGATACGGGGCGAGCGGCTGGCTGCGCGCCGGATCGATGGCGCGGTGCGACGCCTTCAGCCATCCCGTGGTGACCTTGCGGGCGGGCGCCGCGACATCGAGCATCTTGTGTGCGGCGGCCACTTCGGGCGACACCGGGCCCATGTCCATGATGTTGGCGATGAACTGCATGTCCCTGGCCGTGGTCGAGCCCCACAGCTTGAGCATCACGGGGCCGGTGACTTCCATATCCTGTTCCAGCGGCGCGCTGGTGAAGGTCACGAGACGACGCGTGGTGTGCATGAAGCCGCCCTTGCCGAACACATTGGTGCCGATGCCCGGGATGGACCATTGCGCGTCGGGCGAGGCATAGGAGGTCGAGGCGGCACCCGTGGGCTTGTCCCACGAGAGCGAGCCATCGTTCAACGACTCCACGGCGCCGGACTTGTTGGCATTGAGGTAGAGCGACTTCACCTGCGCGCGCTTCAACGGCCATTCGTGTTCTTCGCGATAACCGCCGCCATTGCGAACGAAGATGCGCACGGGCGGCTCGGCCATGATGCCGTTGTCGATGCCCTTCAACCAGTAGTCGTACCAGCGCACCAGTTCCTTTTCGACCACGTCTTCCAGGAAGAGTTTTTGCGCGTCGCCGGTATTGACCATGAGCTTTTTCGGGCCCGAGGTCTGCATGTATCCCTGCAGGTTGCCCAACAGGTGAACGCCCAGTCCCTCCCAGCCGCCGATGGTGAATACCGGAACCTTGATGGCGGCGAGATTGGCGCGCCGCGATTTCCAGAAATCGTCGAAGCTCGGATGCAGGGAAATCTCGCGCGTGTAGTCGTAGTCCATGTAATCGTCGCGCTGCGGCCGCTCGTCGTAGTCCAGGAAGTGGCGGTAGCGAATGCTGTTGTTCCACCAGTGGTTGTTGAACCCGATGGCGAGGATGCCGCCCTTGTAGGCGAAGTGCCGGTAGATGTCGGCGCCGGCGTCGTAGGGCGCGATGCAGCACAGATGCTTCGGGTTGTGCTGCGCCGCCTGCCACTGATTCATGCCGTAGTAGGACTCGCCGATCATGCCGACCTTGCCGCTCGACCAGTCGCGCGTTCCGGCCCATTCGATCATTTCGCAGTAATCGCTTTGCTCCTTCGGGCCCCAGACATCGTAGGTGCCCTCGGACTTGCCGCTACCGCGCACATCCGCATGCACATAGGCATAACCGCGCTCCACCCATTTGCCCACATGACCGGTCTCGCGATAGCGGTACATGCTGTTCGAAGGAAGATCGATGGAATCCTTGATGTAGGGTGAACTCGCGAACAGCACGGGAACTTTGCCCGGCTTGCCGGGGCGGTACACATCACAGGCGATGTGTACGCCATCTTTCATTTTGACCATCACGTCTTTTTCGACGATGGTGCCTTCGGGCAGCGGGCCGTCGCCCAGTTGAATAATTGCCATTTCAAAACACTCCTGATTGCGTGAGGTCCCTTGCGGGACGGAAAGGGAAGGAAAGGGAAGGGAAGCGGGGCGATTAGCCCGTCGCGAGTGCGGCGTTGAGGAAAGCCGTGGTCACAGGCCATGAGGTCAGACCGGATTCATAATCGGAGGGGCTGGCTTCCTTGGTCTTGCCGAGAAACCCGTGCGAGCCCTGCGGGTAGTGGATCACCGCCGCCGGAGCCGTCGAGGTGCGCGCATCCAGCCCGGCGCGCAGGCGCTGCAGCGAGGCGTGAGAGGTGAGGGCGTCCCTGCCGGCGGAATGCACCTGTACCGCGCAGGCAATTTTGTGGGCCTCGGGGGGCAGGTCGATGACATTGGCCGGGCGCGGGTCGCGCATGGTGGGGTAGAACGCCGCGGCCGCCTTGATGCGGGTGTCTCCGGCGGCCAGGAGCAGTGCCATGCGCCCGCCCATGCAGAAGCCCAGCAAGCCGACTTTCGGCAGCCCCAGATTGTTGATCATGTAGTCGACCCAGCTTGATTGTTCACGAAGGCAATCGGCATCCATCAGTTGCGTTTCGGAAAGCTTTGCGCGCTCGGCCGGCGGCATGTCGGGGCTGAAGGCCGAATAGGGGTTCCAGGCGAGCGCGGCGAGGCCGGTCTCGGCGAGATGCGTCAATTGGCTGTCCACGCCCGCGCCGAATCCGAATGCCGAGGGCAGCAGCAGCACGCCGGCATCGCATTTGCCCCAGGGTTTGGCGTAGCGCGCATGCAGGCCCTTGCGATGAATGTCCTTGATGGTGATCTTCGCCATGATGGTCCTTTTGGTGATTCGGGAAGTGAAATTCGGGAACGCAGTGCGGGCGGGAACCCGCTGATTGAATTACTCTAACGCATTGCGGCATTTTCGTTCAAGCCGCCGTCCCGCACCATCGTCCACCCCCAGAAATCCGCCGAGGAGCATTGCATGGATCAAGCTGTCAAAAAAGCCGCCCTTTCCTGGGACCCGGAAAAATTCGGTGTGCGGTCGCTGGTATCGCGCCTCATGGAGGCGGGCGAGGTCACGGTCCACGACAAGCCCACGGCATTGGCCGACCTCTCGCCGATCATCGAGGCCAGCAACACGGCGCACCTGTTCAAAAAGGCGGGTCCCGAGGAGCACGAAGTGATCGCTGCGATGTCGTCGTCGCGCAGTCGCCTGGCGATCGCGTTTGGGGTGGCCGAAGACAAGATGCGCGACGAATACCTGCGCCGCAGTGCCAATCCGCAGAAGCCCTTCGAAGTGCCTTCGGCCGAAGCACCTGTTCATCAGGTGGTCCTGACTGGCAAGGACGTTGATCTCTACAAGCTGCCCTTCCACCTGCAGCACGAATACGACGGCGCGCCCTACATCACCTCGGGCATTGATTTCGTCAAGGATCCGTTGACCGGTCGCTCGAATGTCGGTGCGCGCCGCATGATGCTGCGCGGCCGCGACAAGGTGGGCATCAACCTCACCGCGCCCTCCGACCTGCGCGAAATTTATCTGCGGTGCGTCGAGCGCAAAGAGAAGCTCTCCATCAGTTTTGCGGTGGGCGTGCATCCGCTCTACACCATGGCGGCGGGTTCGCGAAGCCTGGGCGAGGAGATCAACGGCATGGCCACGCTGCGCGGGGATCCGCTGCCGGTGGTCAAGTGCCTCACCAACGACCTGCTGGTGCCGGCCGACGCTGAGATGATTTTCGAGGGTTACCTGGACGAACGCGGCTACATCGACAACGAAGGCCCCTATGGCGAGTACATGGGCTTCTATGGCCCCATGCACGGCGATCCGGTGTTTCACATCACCACCATCACCCGTCGAAAAAACGTGATTCACCAGTCCTACAAGCACGGTTTCGGACTGCTGCTGGGCGAATGCGACGGCGCGCCCTTCGGCAACCTGCAGACCGAAGCGCGGGCCTGGCAGGTGCTCAAAGGCGCGGGCATCAACGTCAGCGATATCTTCGCGGTCGGTGCCTCGGGCGTCTCGCACCACCTTCGGGTGTCGATCAAAAAGCGCGGCAACGCCGATGCGCGTTCCGCCATCACCGCTGTGCTGGGCGCCATCGCCAACGTCAAGCATGTCTACGTCACCGATGACGACATCGACATCCGCTCCCACGACCAGATGGAATGGGCCATGTCCACGCGCTTCCAGGCCGACAAGGACCTGATCGTTTTAACCGGCATGCGCGAGATGCCCATGGACCCTTCACTCACCGTGCGCGGCATTGGCGCCAAAGCCGGATTTGACCTGACCTTTTCAGTGCCGCGTTCGAATAAGGTCACCATGCGCGTGCCGGTGTCTGCGAAAAATGCCACCTCTGCACAGTTCAAGTCTGTGAAGGAGGCGCTGGCTGGCGGGCCGTTGCACTTTGCCGGACTCATGCGCGCGCTGGGCAGCAAGGACGGGCGGGAAATTGTGATGGAGATCGAGGCGCTGCGGGATCAGGGGCTGCTCGACCGGCTTGAGGATGGTGAGTATTACCTGAAGGGCTGAACGACCGACCTACCCGGTCATAGGGATAGGGAATCTTCATCCACATTCATGCCGGCATTCTTTCGCAACCTTAACCGGTAACCGTCGTCCAACTGCTTCACCGTCCGTGATAGGAGGCGGTGACGGGGGCGAAAGCGTTCACTTTCCAGCTTGCTCCTTTGGCTGTTTTTTGATCTGCTTTTCCAGTTCCTCGATTTCACGCAGGTCTGCATCGTCCGCCAATCTGGCTTCATTGGTTCTGCGTTGCTGGTCGAATATTTCATAGCGCTCGTTTGCGATCCGTTTCATCTCTTCGCTGGTGATGGACCCCGCGCCGCCCAGCACGGGCCGTTCGTTGAACTCCAGCAATCGATCAACATTCTGTCGCCAGTAGCCCAAGGTGAGTTGCCTGCGTTCCCTTGCTCGGAGTTCGGCCTGTTCGAGAAAGATGACCACGAGCCGGTTCAACGTATCGATTTCGTCCGCAGCCAGGTAATTTTTGGCGATGATCACATCTTGCTTGCGCACGCGCGCGCCGCTCCAGTTGGTCAGCGCCATGTTCAGTGAATCGGGGTTGGCGCGGGCGACGACGATTTCGGCGGCTGTCTGTCGTGTGACCGCGTACAGCAGCTTGTTCTGCACTTCCGCGAAAAACATCTGGGCGTCGCCGTCGTCTGAACGGTAGTCGGCGCTGAGGGCGAACAGGTCGCGAATTTTCTGATAAAAGCGTTTCTCGGAGGCGCGTATCTCGCGGATGCGGGCGAGCAGTTCGTCGAAGTAGTCCCAGCCGCCGGGGGTCTTGATGCGTTCGTCATCCATGACGAAACCCTTGACCAGGTATTCCTTGAGGTGGGCGCTGGCCCACTGGCGAAACTGGAGACCCCGTGGGGAACGCACGCGATAACCAATGGAGAGTACGAGATCGAGGTTGTAAAGCTGGGTCCGGTAACGCTTGCCGTCTGCGGCAGTTGTCAAGGAATCCTTGACAACTGAATCTTCGGCCAGTTCCCCATCCTTGAAAATATTTTTTGCGTGAAGGCTGACGTTCTGCTTGGTGGTCTGGAAGAGCTCGGCAATTTCAAGTTGGGTGAGCCAAACGGTTTCGCCGTCGACACGAAGATCGAGCCGGGTGCGGCCGTCGTCTGATGTGTAAAGGATCAGTTCGCTCATATTCCGATCTTCTCAAGAATCTCTTTCAAGGCCTTGTACCTGTCTCGCGCCTCGGCCTCGAGTCGCGGCCCAGGCGGCAAAATCCACCTCAGGGCTTCTTGCTGGTCGGTGTATGCCCGCCCGACGTGTTCACGTAATCGCGCCGCGCAGAATCCGGCAGGCAAAGGTCCTCGATCTCGCGAATCCTGTCGGCATTGAAGATTTTCTTCAGATCGGCAGCCCCGGCGGATTGTTTGCCCACGCCATCGGCCCAGTCGTTGATGGCGTCTGAACCGCGGGCCTTCATGTCGGTGAGCAGCTGCCACGCGGCCTGCATGCCGGCCGATGCGGCGATGGTGGGGTGTAGCAGGATGCGTAATCCACGTTTCTCAAACTCCGCCAGCGACGGCGTGGGCCGCGGGCCGCCCCAGGAGGCCAGCATGGGCACGGGGACCTTCGCGCAGGCTTCCTGCACCTGATCGAGTGAGCGAATGGAATTGAGCCACACCATGTCGGCGCCGCCGTCCTTCGCATAGGCGACGCAGCGCGCCAAGGCGTCTTCGAAGGAGCCGCCTTCGGATCCCAGCGAATCGGTGCGTGCGCAAATAACAAACTGGGGATCGAGTTCATTGCGCGCCGCCACCGCGGCTCTCAGCTTGCCGACGTTCTCTTCGATGGAAATGCAGCGCCGTCCTGCCCCGGTGCCGGATTTCTTGGGGGCTTCCTGATCCTCGATCTGCAGTCCGGCGACGCCGGCGTTGACCATTTCCTGCACGGTGTAATGCACGTTGACGGCATTGCCGAAGCCGGTGTCGGCATCCACCAGGATCGGCATGGGGGTGACGCGGGCCATGTGGCGCGCATGGTCGACCACGTCGCGAAGGCCGAGGATGCCGTTGTCGGGCACGCCGGCGAGAAACGCCGACATCTGTGATCCGGCCAGGAAGAAGCATTCGAATCCGGCCATTTCCGCCATGCGCGCATACACGGGGCTGAAGCCGCCGGGCATGACCGACAGGGTCTTGCGATTTATCACCTCGCGCAGGCGAAGACGTTTCTCGGTGGGTGTGAGGGGCTTGCCGCTCATGTGGCTCAGCCTTTCAGGAAGGGGATGCCAAGGCGCAGCAGGTCATCCGCCGCATCCCAATGCACCATGTGCTTGCAGCTATTGACGATATGCACATTCATTGCCGGGTGCATTTGCTTGAGCAGTTCCGCTCGCTCGCCGGCATGGGCGCGGTCGTCTCGACCATAGATCATCAGGAGCGGCATCTTCAGTTCGGTGAGGCGCTGCCACAGCGGCTTGGCTGCCGGATTGCCGCCGCCCGCGGGCGCCTCGGCATTCTGGCGTTCCTGGTGCGCGGCGAAGTTGCGGCCGGTCATGCGGCTGAGGCGGATGGCCACGTCTTCGTCTGAGATCAGGGCGTGGTTGAAGGTGTCGGCCTGCAACAGCTTGCGGGCATCCTCCAGCGTGGGTTCGGTCTGCGCCATCTCCTTGTCAACGCGGGCCTGCACGGCTTCGTAGCGGCCGACCTGGGATTCGTTCTGCGGCGGCAGCACAGGGCCGGTGCCGAGGATGATGATCACATGCGAGTAACGGGCGGGTTCTTCCAGCGCCAGCTGAATGGCGAAATTGCCGGAGCGCGAATGGGCCACCAGCGCGGTTTTGCCCAGACCGGCGGCATCGATGAATTTGGGAATGGCGTTGCGCTGCTGGGGCAGGGATTGTTTGGCCGGCATCTCCGAGAGTCCGAACCCCGGAATGTCGAATGCCACGGCCCGAAAGCCGGCCTTGGCAAACGGTCCGAGGTTGCGCAGGAACACGTCGGCGGAGGAGCCCAATGACGCGCCGTGCAGAAACAGCACCGAGGGACCGGTGCCCTCCTCGATGTAGCGCAGTTTCAATCCGTCAACGGTCACGAACTTGTCCTGCGGCCTGATGCGTTCAACGGTATCCATGGCTGGACCTCCAGAAAGGTTTGATGCGGGTTGGTGGCGGATTCTAATCCGCCCGCGTGATTCGGGCGCTATCCGGTGGTGCCGACGCGGGACAGCAATTCCAGCAGGATCTGCTTTTCCCTTTTGCCCAGCCGCGAGCACACGCGCGCTTCATGTACCGCCACCTGCCGGCGTATGCGCTGCAGGGTGAGTTTTCCGTTGCGGGTGAGGTGCAGGGCGTAGGCGCGCTTGTCCGTGGCAATGGGTTCGCGGCTGACCAGATCCAGCTTTTCCAGGTTGTCGATGAGACTGACCACGCCGGAGCGGGCGATGTCCAGGGTTTCGGCGAGCGTGGTCTGGCTGACTCCGGCATTGGCATCGATGAGGCAAAGGGCGGAAAAGCGGGCGGGCGTGATGCCTTCAATCGACAGCGCTTTGTAGAAATCCTCGAATACCCGCAACTGGGCGCGACGCAGGGCGTATCCGATGAGGCCGCTGAGTTCTCCGTCGGAAACCAGGACGTCATTGTCGTCCGTGGCGGGAAGGCTGCGCGCGG
>CAIUKQ010000144.1 GCA_903899705.1 uncultured beta proteobacterium | reverse complement strand
CGAGAAAGGATAAAGCGACAGACCATCGAACATCGACGCTTGCAACACCGCAACCACGCCGCTTAACATCAACCCCAAGACGAGGCCGATGCTCCACTAATCCAACCCATCTGCTGCGCCAAATGTTCTGACGACGGACACCTAAAGTGCGATGCATAATAGTATGAGACTTCGCCCCCGACGTTACGGTGCCCACTGGGCACGGCGGGTGTCATCGGGATGTTGACGAGCACATGCGAACCGGCGATTGGGGGAAGGTATATATTCGTATCGCGTCCACAACCGTTGGTGGCGCTAGGCGTAGGCAGAGGATCGGCGGCAAATGCAGGCGGCGGCGCAAACAGCGCCGACGCGATCAGCACGCCGACAAGCAATCTGGATAGCACCCCAGCCTCCAAATCGCGCCACATGCAACTCGCGCGTGTTTGAATAATGGAAACTTTAAGCTTCCCGGAGGGCTGACGTCAATTCGGTGCCCAAACCGGTGACGCGACGAATCGATACCGTTTCGCCAGTCCTTAATTCAAATTTCCTGGGCGGGCTTTGGGCTCAAGATTGCCCGCGTTGTCGGTCCAATCGCCAATTCCCTTGACCATATCGCGGATGGCCTTCGGTCCTTTGGTGTGGCTGTAGAGGTTGCACATGGTCTATCAGTATTCCATTTGCTAAACTGATGGATCATGGCGAGACCGTGAAAGAGAAAAAGAGCATGGCGAGAAAATGGAAAGCGGTGATTGGGTGCGCGGTGTGCTGGCTACTGTTGACGGCGCAAGATCGGGTTGGCTTACCAAATGACTACCGTACGACGTTTACAAAGATTCGCGTTTCTGACCGGACGGACTCGAAGACGACAGCTGTAATCTATGCAAACGCAGCGGGCGCGATGGTTCGTCCTGGCGATCCGGGACCTTATCCTTATGGCTCCATTCTGATTGACGAGAACTGGAGCACAGTGAAAGACACAAATGGGAACGCCGTGCTGGAGAGCGATGGGCACTACAAGTTGGACAAGCTGTTGATGATTCACGTGATGCGCAAGGAGGCGGGGTTTGGAGAAGGCTATGGCGAGCACCGCTCGGGTGAGTGGGAGTATGTTTCGTTTGCGACAGATGGGAAAAGTTACGCGACTCCGCCCGAACGGGCGGCGGTGAGTTGCGCGCAATGCCACCGAGAGTTTGCGACGGAAAAGCGGGATTGGGTTTTTGGCAGGTACGAGAAACATTAAGACGGGCCTGGGATTACCGCTCGCACCTATCTCCGCTGGTACGGGCTCTGTGGCACATGGATCGGGATCGGGGTGCCGGGGACGTCGAACAGGACGCACGGGCCACATTACTTCTCCGGGCATTCCCGAAATGGTTTTGCGTCCTTGCAATAAGTATCTGGGAAATATTGGCTTTTTTTCCAATCCCCGGGTTACTACCGGTCTTAGAAAAACTGAGCGCCACGGAGCGTTGCAATAGCGACGCGAGTGGGCGCCAGGCCGATTATTTTTACCAATCGCATCGCGAAGATATGGCTCGAAGCGGCCAAGACTACTCAGGTGGCTCGCTTGATGAAAGAAGCGACCCGCAGGCGCGTGATTACAACGACCAAAAGTCGTGAACGGCCCCGTCAGACTTTCTGGAATTTCAGCATGAACTGATCGGTATGACCCTTGATTGCCGGGTCCGAAGACATCTTGGTGTGATCGTCGGCGGGTCGGTGCAAGGCATTGCCTTCACCCACCAGCTTGAATCCGGCGGCGGTCACTTCCCTGATGACTTGCGATTTTTCGATGCGGTGCACTTTGGCGATCTGCGCATCGTTGGTGCCCGGATTGGCCTGGTGGTCGAGGATAAAATAAATACCACCCGGCTTCAGCGCGTCATAGACATGCTTGTTGAACGCCGCAATGTCGAGATTGCCGTATTCGGCCACATGCAGGTCATGATAGTTCTGGGTGGTCCAGAACAGATCCACCTTCTGGGGGAGATTGAACTCACCGAACTTCACCAGTTGGATCGAGACGTTGGCGTGTCCCGGCTCGGCGGCCATCTTCGCGTCCTCGCCCTTATCCCACTTGGCATTCTCGATGCCATAAACCTTGCCTTTCGGGCCGACAACATCGCTGATCGTGCGGGTGTAATATCCGCCAGCGGGAAACAGCTCGGCGACGACCATGCCGGGTTTCACGCCCACGAAGGCAAGCGTTTCGCCCGGCAATCGCAGGGCATCGCCCGTCTCCGCAGCGGCCTTCATCCGGCGCACGACCATAATCGCGGCGGACGATCCGGCCTTGGATTCTTCGACCCGGAGAAGGTGACGGAATCCCAGGCGCTGCGACCGGGCAATCTGCTCCGTCTCCCGAATCTCCTTAATCGAATGGTCCATCATGCTGACGCCCTCAATGTTTTTTCTGGGCGCGTTCCAGTGCGGCCCGTAGCTCGCCCAATAATTCCGGGTCCAGCAGGAAGCTGATCTTCCCGCCTTCCGCCATCGCCATGCCGAGGACTGTTTGTCCTTCCGGTCCGCGACCGGGGGAAAAGCCGGAAGCGAAAAACGCGCTCACTATCTTGTCCCAGATTTTATCTCTACCCTTACCGGCCCGACACATAGCCTTATTGCAGTTTCCTGAAATCGTTTTATGCGCGTTATTCAGCGGTGACAGGTGCTAAAATACTTTTAGTCAGAGAAAGTGAGGCGAAATGAATTACCATACCGTGATAACCGCAAATGACCTTCAACCAGGTAGCATGAAATCAGTCAGAGCGGCTGGGAAGGATATTCTTCTCGCGAATGTAAATGGCGTATTTTTTGCCATCGCACGTAAATGCCCGCATATGGGAGCGAATCTCTGTAGGGGAAAATTCGTCGGCAGTGTCGTCACTTGTCCCGTTCACGGCGCAGCATTTGATGTAACCGATGGCCAGGTGATCAAAGATCCCAAACTTCTATTTCTAAAAATGAAGGCAAAGAACGCCAAAACATTCTCTGTGAAGGTTGTAGATGACCAAGTGTTGGTTGGACTTGAATAATCAGAAGTATGTTTTCGAAACGTCAATCAGAACAGACAAATTAGAAGTTCGGAAGGTCTGCGTCCGGCACCTTTCCGTTGTTGATCTTGGCGGCGCGATTCTGGCGATAAAGACTGCGGGTTGTGGCATAGAAATCAATTGATGACCGTTCAATCTGCTCGACGGTATCAATGTTGGCGGCGCGGTCGTCAAGCACTCCAAGTCCGCTGCGGACTATCATGTAAAGCGTTGAGTTGTTCCAACTCATGTAACTCAAGGGATCGAAAGCGATATCGACGCCAGCGCCAACCAAGTCCCGTGGTGGTGGCCTGACGTATTTTTTGTACCAAGTTGATTGAGACTACTGCATATGCCCGTTTTGCTCCAGAGGGTTTAGGAACGGGTTCGATGCCTGCGGTGCTGGTGGCCTATATCCAAGCGCTGAGTGCGGCCTGATCGTGTTG
>CAIUKQ010000143.1 GCA_903899705.1 uncultured beta proteobacterium | reverse complement strand
TCAACCCGATATACGTGATGAGAAATTACCTGGCACAGGAAGCGATCGACGCCGCCCACGAAGGCAACGACGCTCCGGTCATTGAATTGCTCGAGGTCATGCGCCGTCCTTATGACGAGCAGCCGGGCCGGGAGCGTTACGCGAAAAAACGTCCGGACTGGGCCCGGCAGAAGGCTGGCTGCTCAATGCTGTCCTGCAGTTCCTGAACGAATGGGCAAGCTTTCGCGGAAAAAGAAAGTCGGCGCGAGGCCTGCCATGCGCCGCCGCCCCGTCACCGACGCCGTGCTGACGGAGATCATTCGCAATGGCGTTATCGCCATTACCGAGGAGATGAAATCCAATCTCATGCGAA
The DNA here is from genome assembly GCA_903899705.1 of uncultured beta proteobacterium. GTDB lineage: Bacteria > Pseudomonadota > Gammaproteobacteria > Burkholderiales > SG8-39 > 2-02-FULL-62-17. Next base: position 24,736 of record CAIUKQ010000143.1, on the reverse strand, counting down.
CCGCCTACAGCATGATTATCTACGAGGCGGAGGATTTTACGGTGGGCCTTTTCGACGCAGGCGGCAACACGGTGTCGATCGGCATGGGCCTGCCGATGTTCGTGCGCGGCATGAGCGAAACCGTCAAGGCGATGATTGCGAAATTCGGTATCGGCGGAATGAACGCTGGTGATGTATTGATTACCAACGACGCCTATCTCACCGGCAGCCACCTCAACCACATCACGCTTGCCGTTCCGGTCTTTGACGGCAAACGAGTGATTGCCTTTACGGCCTGCATGGCGCACTGGGCAGACATCGGCGCGGCCCTGAATATCGTTTCGCGCGACATTTACTCTGAAGGCCTGCAGGTGCCAATCCTGAAGCTCTTTTCCGCCGGCAGGCGCAACGAGGATCTGGTCGAAATGCTGCTGATGAACGTGCGCATTCCGGATCGCGCACTGGGCGATCTGAACGCGCAGATTGGCGCTGTACGTGCTGGGGAAAAACGATTTTCGGAACTGGCCAACCGCTACGGAGTCAGCGAGGCGCTTGCGGCCATCGTGGACATCATGGCGGCGAGCGATGAACGGGCGCGCAAGCAGGTAGCCACCATGCCCGACGGGGTTTACGTCGCCGAATCCTTCATGGATGACGATGCGGTCGAGGCGGGTAAGCGTATCCCGATCAAGGTCAAGGTGACCATCGCTGCCGGGCGCATGAGCATCGATCTGTCAGAGGTCAGCAAACAGGTGGCCGGTTTTTACAACTCCGGCTATTCCACCGGCATTGCGAGTTGCCAGGTTGCTTTCAAATGCCTGACCTCACCGACCGAGTATCCCATCAACGAGGGCAGCTTTCGCGCGCTGGAGGTGATTTTGCCTCCGGGCCGCGTGGTGAGCGCAACCCGTCCCGCGCCGATGCAGCGCTGGATGACCTATCCCATGACCATCATCGACACCATTTTTCGGGCGCTCGCCCCGGCGCTGCCGGATCGTGTCATCGCCGGTCATCATGCCGACCTTCTCACCGCGCAGATGAACGGCCGCTCGCCCCGGGACGGAAAGCTTTTCATCTACAACGGCGGCTTTGTCGGCGGCGGCTGGGGGGCGACGCATCGCAGCGACGGCATGAGCGCCACCATCTGCATCAATGACGGCGACACCCATAACAGCCCCGTGGAGCAGGTGGAGAGCAAATTTCCCATCAGGGTCGAACGCTACGAACTGCGGCCCGATTCGGGCGGCGCGGGACAGTGGCAGGGCGGCCTTGGCACCGAGAAAACGGTGGTGGCGGCAAGCCCGTTTGCATTCAATGCCCAGATCGAGCGCGTGCATTGCCGGCCGTGGGGTTTGTATGGCGGTCATCCGGGCGCGGGCAATGAAGTGGCGGTAAGGGATGTCTCGGGCAGGGAGATCCGTTTCCCCAGCGGCAAGGTGCTGGGCAGAAACATGGCGGCAGGCGACGCCTACATCCTGCGTTCCGGCGGCGGCGGCGGTTACGGTTCACCGCTGGACCGGCCGCTTGCGCGCATCGAGGCGGATCTCAGGCAGGGCTATATCACGCGCGGCCGGGCGGCGGCCTGTTATGGCGTGGTATTTACCTCCGAAACCGACGACATGTCCTCCCTTGATACCGGCGCCACTGCCGTGCGCCGGAAGGAACTGCGCGCTCAAAGTCACGGCCTGGTTCGCAACGATGATGAAACCACGCCGATGACGGGAAATACCCCCGAGGGACTCTACCTGTTGCAGGGACGGCTGTTTCCCCTGCGTTGCTGCTGAACGCCTTCAAGGAAAATAACGATGAATGCAAAACGTCGCGCATGGATGGCCGGTGCGGGATTGGCTGTATTGGCCGCAAACGTCTGCGCGCAGACCTATCCGGCCAAACCGGTTCGGCTTATCGTGCCTTATACGCCCGGTGGTTCCACCGATCCGGTGGCGCGGCTGGTGGCCATCAAGCTGTCGGATCAGCTCGGACAATCGGTGGTGGTGGAGAACCGGGCCGGCGGGGGCGGTATCGTCGGCACGCAGGCGGTGGCGCGCAGTCCCGCCGACGGTTACATGCTGATTTACGCCACGGCGGGCAACCTGGTGCAGGCGCCGTTCATGGTGAAGGCTTTGCCATACGATCCGGTCAAGGACTTTTCCGCCATTGTCGGCATCGTCACCACCGGCGGAGCACTGGTGGCAAACCCCGCCCTGCCCGTTACCAATCTCAGGGAACTGGTGGACTATGGCAAGCGCAATCCCGGAAAGCTGGCCATCAGCAATTCAGGATTGGGATCGGCGTATCACATCGCCGGTGAACTGTTCAAGAAACTGGCCGACATCGATCTGGTTACCGTCCCCTACAAGGGCGGCGCGCCGGCGTTGACGGCCGCCGTCTCCGGCGAGGTGCCGCTGGCCATTGTTTCGGTGGCCACGGTGATTCCCTACGTCAACAGCGGCAAATTGAAATTGCTGGGCATGATCGAAGGCAGCCGATATGCGCGCATGCCCAACACACCGGTGATCGGCGAAGCGGTTCCCGGTTTTGCGATGCCCGCCGGATGGCACGGCATCCTCGGACCGGCCGGCATGCCGCGCGCCATCGTGGCCCGACTCAACGGCGAGATCGTCAAGATCATGGCGTCCGCGGACGTCAAAGAAAAAGTCGGCACCTCGGGGCTGGATGCCACGGGCACGACGCCGGAGGAATTCGCGGACACCGTCAGGAACGACTACGCCTTGTTCGGCAAGATCGTCAAGACGCTCAATATCCAGCCGGAGTGACGGCCCATACCGGTCTTTGAACTGCTCGATGTGATGCGCAGGCCCTACGACGAACAGCCGGAGCGGGATCGCTACGCAAAAAAACGTCCAGATTGGGCGAGTCAGAAGGCGGGCTGCTCGATGCTTTCCTGCAGTTCCTGAAAGAAACTGACACGCACGCCCCGCGTGGAGGCTGCGTGTCAGGGGATATCAGGCCTGTCGCTGTCGCCGGGAATCACGCAAGGTCGAAACGGTCGAGGTTCATCACCTTGTTCCATGCCGCCACAAAGTCACGCACGAACACCTGCTGCGCGTCGCTGCATGCATAAACTTCCGCCAGCGCCCGGAGCTGCGCGTTCGAGCCGAAGAGCAGATCAACAACCGTTCCCGTCCACTTCAGCGCGCCCGTCGCCCGATCACGACCTTCCAGCACGCCATCGGATGCGGCGGACTTCTGCCACTTCGTGCGCATGTCGAGCAGATTGACAAAGAAGTCATTGGTCAATGTTTCTGGCCGCTGCGTGAACACGCCGTGTTTAGACTGGCCGATATTGGCATCGAGGACGCGAAGCCCCCCGATCAGCACCGTCATCTCGGGCGCCGTCAGCGTCAAAAGTTGCGCCTTGTCCACCAGCAGTTCGACGGCCGCAGATTCGAAACCCTTGCGGGCGTAGTTGCGGAAACCGTCTGCGGCCGGCTCCAGGACGGCGAACGATTCGACATCGGTCTGTTCCTGAGAGGCCTCCATGCGACCCGGAGTGAAGGGCACCTTCACCTCAACGCCGGCCTTTTTCGCAGCCGCCTCGATGGCCGCGCAGCCGCCCAGCACGATCAGGTCAGCCAGCGAAATCTTCTTGCCACCGACGTTGAACGACTTCTGGACCGTTTCCAGCTTCGGCAGGACCTTGGCCAGTTCGGCCGGCTGGTTTGCTTCCCAGTCCTTCTGCGGTGCGAGGCGGATGCGCGCACCGTTCGCGCCGCCGCGCTTGTCGCTGCCGCGGAAAGTCGCCGCCGACGCCCAGGCGGTGGTCACCAGTTGCGAAATGGACAGGCCAGTGCCGATGATTTTTGTCTTCAACGAAGCAATGTCGCTTTCGTCGACCAGTTTGTGATCCACAGCCGGGATCGGGTCCTGCCAGATCAGCACCTCTTGCGGCACGAGCGATCCCAGGTAGCGGGCGCGCGGACCCATGTCACGGTGCGTCAGCTTGTACCAGGCACGGGCAAAGGCGTCAGCGAACGCCTTCGGGTTCTGGTGGAAACGGCGCGAAATCTTCTCGTAGACCGGGTCCATGCGCAACGACATATCCGCCGTGGTCATCATCGGCGGATGTTTCTTCGACGGATCGTGCGCGTCCGGAATCATGTGCTCCGGCTTTACGTTTTTGGCCACCCACTGATGGGCGCCGGCCGGGCTTTTGGTCAATTCCCACTCGTAGCCGAACAGCATGTCGAAATAGCCGTTGTCCCACTTAGTGGGGTTCGGTTTCCATGCACCTTCGATGCCGCTGGTGGTGGCATCAACGCCCTTGCCGGTGCCAAAACTGTTCTTCCAGCCCAGTCCCTGCTGTTCGATGGGCGCGCCCTCGGGTTCGGGACCCACCAGCCCGGGGTCGCCTGCGCCGTGGGCCTTGCCGAAAGTATGTCCGCCGGCAACCAGCGCCACGGTCTCTTCGTCGTTCATGGCCATTCGCGCGAAGGTTTCGCGCACATCGCGGCCCGAGCCCAGCGGATCGGGATTGCCGTTCGGACCTTCCGGATTCACATAGATCAGTCCCATCTGCACTGCGGCGAGGGGATTCTCAAGGTTGCGGTCGCCGGAGTAGCGCTTGTCACCCAGCCAGGTGTTCTCCGAACCCCAATAAATGTCTTCTTCCGGTTCCCAGATGTCCTGGCGGCCGCCGGCGAATCCGAATGTCTTGAAACCCATCGATTCCAGTGCAACGTTGCCCGCGAGGATCATCAGGTCAGCCCAGGAAATTTTGCGGCCATACTTCTGCTTGATCGGCCACAACAAACGCCGCGCCTTGTCAAGGTTTCCGTTGTCAGGCCAACTGTTCAGCGGCGCGAATCGCTGGTTACCACTGCCTGCGCCACCCCGGCCGTCGTGAATGCGATAGGTGCCGGCGCTGTGCCAGGCCATGCGAATCATCAACCCGCCATAATGGCCCCAGTCAGCGGGCCACCAGTCCTGCGAATCGGTCATCAGCGCTTCGAGATCCTTGACTACGGCCTTCAGGTCCAGCGTCCTGAACTCCCCGGCGTAGTCAAACGCCTCTCCCAAAGGATTGGATAGGGTGGAATGCTGGTGCAGCAGGTTCAACCTCAGCCGCTGAGGCCACCAGTTGGCATTCGTTTGGGCTCCTCCGCTGGCTGCGGGGTTGGCTGTGGCGCCCGAAAAGGGGCACTTGGCTTCTGTTGACATGATCTTCTTCCTTTGATTGCGAATGAGGATGGCATGGATGTGCCACTCACGAACAAAGCATAGGCGCCCAACCTGCATTAATCCAATTTATTATTACAAACGATTCGATAGTTTCAGACTAAATAATGCCGGGACAGACAAGTTTGACGGTCGTGAAGTAGCTTCGGAAACGCGCTGTATCACGTGTCAATATCGGAATCTCTAGCACCGCGGCCTGCGCACCAATGAGGAAATCGGAAAGTACACCGGCGCGCAATCCACCCCGACGGCGATACGCAGCATGTGCGCGCCCGGCCAGAAACAAGGCCTCTGACGAAAACTCACGCAAGTGCAATCCGGCCTGGGCAACTTCCGCATCGAGCGCTTCCTTGCTGAACGCGTATGCAGCCAGTTCCGCATAGATCACCGGATTGATAAGCAATGGCCCGCGAACGCTCCAGCCTTCCAGTTGCTGCTGCGACCAGTCCGCCCACTCCTGGTCGTCCTCCAGTACGTCGATGAGAATGCAGGAATCGACGAGAATCATTTTCCCGGCGAAGTCTTGAATCCAGGATCACCCGCATCCTCATCGTGACCACGAAGCAGATTCATGATCTCGGCAGTGCTCATGCCCGACTTGCGAGTGCCACGCAACTCGGCAAATTTTGCTTGCCGCCGCGTTGGCTTTGATGGCTTGCCCGCCTTGCGAACAAGCACGTCGCCCTTGGGATCGACCTCAAACTCGACCCCGCTTCCCGGGACTATGCCAAGATAATCCCGCACCCTTTTGGGGATGGTGACCTGACCCTTGACGGTAACCTGATGCGACATATCCGCTCCTAAGTATTACTTTATAAAACCATAGTAATACTCTGATTCCAGGTTGGCAACATGGGCAATCCGCGTTCACGCCGGTTCAGGCAGCCTCCCGAAAATCTTCTCGAACCGTTTGCTGAACGCAACCCAGGCTTCCGGATTTAGCAGCCTCGGCGGCCGCCGGCCATCAAACGTTCCCAGCAACTGCTCAACCGCAATGGTGGTGATCTTGATGCGCGATTCGTGCGTCACCCCCGCCGTGTGGGGGCTCACGAGCACGTTGTCGAACTGCATGAGCGGGTGGGAAGGCAGCGGCGGTTCCGGATCCCAGACATCGAGGCCGGCGCCCGCTATGCGTTTCTCCCGCAGGGCATCTACCAGCGCCATTTCATCGTGGATGCCGCCGCGTGCGCAGGTGACGAAAAAAGCACCCGGCTTCATAAGCGCGTACTGCGTGGCGCCCACCATGCCGCGCGTCTCGGCACTCAGCGGGCAGCACACCAGCACGTAATCGCCCTCGCGGAACACCGCCGCAAGCGAGACCTTCTCGGCGCCTTTCTTGGCGATCGCGGCTGCGTCAAGGTAAGGATCACAGGCAAGCACGCGCATGCCAAATGCCGTGCGGCAAAGTTCGGCGATGCGACCGCCGGTATGCCCAAGCCCGACGATCCCGACTGTCTTGCCCAGAAGATCGTGCCCCATGAACTCCACCCGCTTGATGCCGGCCTCACGGCGCATGAAGCGGTCGGTTTCGATGATGCGTTTGGAGAGGCACAGCATCATTCCGAGCAGGTGTTCGCCCACCGCTTCGGCATTGCCGCCGGCCTGATTCATGGCAAGAATGCCGGCCTTCGTGCAGGCCGCAAGATCGATGGTGTCGTAGCCCGCGCCGTGCGTGGAAACCATCAGCAGGTTCGGCGTGCGGCGGAACAGGGCGTCGCAGGCCTGGTAATCGGGCGGCATCTCGTTCTGGTCGGAGCCGATCTGATAGGCATGCGCGGAGGCCAGCACTTCATTCATATCCGCGGGCGAGGTGCGCGCTTCCACCTTCTGCACCCTCACATCGCCGCGCTTGGCCATCAGTTCCAGGTACACCGGATGATTGAGGTGGCTGTAGTAGAAGATGTTTTTCATGGCGGCTGACATGCTGGCCCCTCGCGTTGGATCCAAATCAACTCATTGATAATTAATAATTATTTTACAATTTCCACCAGCTCGAGCTGGATTCCTTCAGGGCCTTCGAGAAAGCAGATACGCCCGCCCTTGTGCGCGGGCACCGGTGACACGAGTTCCTCCAGAACCCTGGCCCCCTTCGCTATCAGATTGGCGAGCGTGCCGTCCATGTCATCGGTCTCGACCGCCAGGTGTTCGATGCCGTACTTCTGCTCCCGCTTCTGGTAGCTCACATGGTCGGTAATGTTGAGAGTGAGTCCGTGCAGGTCGATTCGGTAGTGGGTGTCATCGTGGCTGACCTCGATCAGCGTCGCCCCCAGCGTCTCCATGTAGAAGCGCGCGGTGCCGGCCGGATCGCGGGTTTTGACGTGAACGTGTTCCAGTCTGAAGGTCATGCCTTTCCTCCGGTAGTTGCAGCATTGTTCAAAAGATCTTCCAGGGTTTTTGCGAGCAAGGATATTTCGGATTTTTCAATCACATACGGCGGCATCCAGTAAACCGTATTCCCGAGCGGCCGCAGCAGCACGCCGGCGGCAATCGAACGGGAAAAAAAGTCGCGGGCAAAATCGGGGCCGGCATCGGGTACATCGAAGGCCCAGATCATGCCCCGCTGGCGAAAATTAGCGACGCGCTTGTGGTTGCGCAAACGGCCGACTTCCAGGTTGATTCGCGCCGCCGTATTCCGATTGCGCCCGATCATCTGATCTTCTTCCAGGATATCCAGCACCGCCAGCGCCGCACTGCAGGCCAGCGGATTGCCGGTGTACGAATGCGAATGCAGGAAACCGCGCGCGAGCTTGTCATCGTAGAAGGCATCAAAAACGTTGTCGGTGGTCATCACCACGGACAAGGGCAGGTAGCCGCCGGATATGCCTTTGGAGAGGCACAGGAAATCCGGCGCGATGCCGGCCTGCTCACAGGCGAACAGCGTGCCGGTGCGCCCGAAGCCCACGGCGATCTCGTCGGCGATGAGGTGCACCTCGAAGCGGTCACAAAGCGCGCGCGCTTCGGTGAGATAGGCCTCGTGGTACATGGCCATGCCGCCGGCGCACTGCACCAGCGGTTCAACGATGAATGCGGCGGTTTCGTTCGCGTGTTTCTCAAGATGCACTTCGAGCGCGCGGGCGCAACGCATTGCGAAGTCGTGCGCCGATTCTCCGGGCGCGGCGCGGCGCGCATCCGGCGAGGGCACGCGCGCGCAATTCCCCAGGAGCGGCGCATAGGTGTCGCGAAACAGCGGCACATCGGTGACCGACAGCGCCCCCAACGTCTCCCCGTGGTAACTGTTCTCCAGCGCGATGAAGCCGGTTTTGCCGCTGCGACCCGCATTGCGCCAGTAATGAAAACTCATCTTCAGTGCGATCTCGATGGCCGAGGCGCCATCCGACCCGTAAAAGCAGTGCCCCATTTTTCCCGGCGCCAGTTCGGCAAGGCGCTCTGAGAGCCGCACCACCGGTTCGTGCGTAAAGCCGGCAAGCATCACATGCTCAAGCTTTTCAAGCTGCGCGGCCACGGCCGCATTGATGCGAGGATTGCCGTGACCCAGCAGGTTCACCCACCACGAACTGATCGCATCAAGTATCCGGTTGCCCTCGAAGTCGGTGAGCCACGCGCCTTTAGCGCTCGCCACGGGCACCAGCGGCAGCAGTTCATGATGCTTCATCTGCGTGCAGGGATGCCACACTGACCGCATGCTGCGTTCCAGCATGTCCCGGTTATTCACCGCTTGCGCCTTTCATCGCGTCCAGCGAGAGGTACGAGGCGCACTCAAACGAATTGGGAGCCTCAAGGCGGGGAATGGTGGCAATCAGCGGCGCCTCCAGACACTCGGACAGAAAAATCATATTTTCCTTCAAATTCAACATATTGCCATCCAACGTGTTAGCCACCCACCCGGCACACGCCAGCCCCTGATCCTCAATGGCGCGGCGCGTGAGCATGGCGTGGTTGATGCAACCCAGGCGCATGCCCACCACCAGCACCACGGGCAGCCCCAACATGCAGGCGAGGTCCGCACTGGTTTCGCTGGCGTTGAGCGGAATCATGAACCCGCCCGCTCCTTCGACGATCACGACATCGGCCTGCCGAGACAACGCGCGATACGCGTCGTGCATCACGTCCAGGCACATGGTCACGCCCAGCTGGTCGGCTGCGATATGCGGTGCGATAGGCGGCTCAAACGCATACGGATTCACGAGTTTCATTTGCGCATGCACGTTGCTCGCCGCAATCAGCGCATCCACGTCCGCATAACGCCCGTATTCGCGACCCGCGGCCACCGGTTTCATGCCGATGACCGAATGGCCGCGCGCGGCAAACGCATGCAGCAACGCGCAGGCCACCAGCGTCTTGCCAACGCCAGTGTCGGTTCCGGTGACGAACAATCCCTGGCTCAAGGGCGATCCACGACGGTTTCCGCGGCCTGCCCCTGCCGCAGGCCGGCGAGCGCTAGCGCGAGTTGACCGACCTCCTCCAGGCTGTGCGCCGCGGACAGCGAAACGCGCAGGCGCGCGGTGCCCTCGGGAACGGTGGGCGGCCGGATCGCGGGTACCAGGATGCCGCTTTCACGCAAGCGGGTAGCCAATTCGAGGGCGGCCGCATTGCTACCGACGATCAGCGGCTGAATCGGTGTATCGGAAGGCGCAAGCCCTGCGCCACTCTCCGCCATTGCCGATTTCAGGCGGGCAATCAGATCCGCCAGATGCGTGCGCCGCCAGCCTTCATCGCGCATTACATCGAGACTCTCCGTGACCGCCGCAGCCAGCATTGCCGGCCCGGCGGTGGAGAACATGTAGGTCCGGGCCCGCTGCAGGACGATTTCGACAACCTCGTCCCCGCCCGCGACAAAGGCGCCGGCCACGCCCGCCGCCTTGCCCAGTGTTCCCACATAAACGATGCGCGGTGATGAGAGGCCCAGGTGTTCCAGCACGCCATGGCCGTTTTTCCCCAGCACGCCAAAGCCGTGCGCATCATCCACCAGCAACCAGGCATCGTGACCTTCGCACAGGGCGAGGATTTGTGTGAGCGGCGCGATATCACCGTCCATGCTGAATACGGCATCCGTGACGACCAGCTTGTTCTTTGCATCACTCGCGGCGAGCGCCCGTGCGAGCGCCTCCACATCGCAATGCGGGTAGCGCTGCACCTCCGCGCGTGACAGTCGCGTGCCGTCGATCAGCGAGGCGTGATTCAGTTCGTCTGAAAATACCGAATCGCCGCGCCCGACCAGCGACGTGATCGCGCCGATATTGGCCTGGTAGCCGCTGGGGAACAGCAGCGCGCGCGGCAATCCGGTGAAGGCAGCCAGTTTTTCCTCGACGCGCTGGTGCAGCACATTGTGGCCGGTCACCATGGGCGACGCGCCCGCGCCAACGCCATACCGGCTCACAGCCTCGATGGCCGCCGCGTTGATGCGTGGATGATTGGCGAGCCCCAGGTAATCATTGCTGCAAAAGGCAAGATAGTCCCGCCCGCCCATTGCCACATGCGCGCCCTGCGGCCCTTCAAGCACGCGTCTCGAACGCAGAAGGTCGCGTCTTGCCAGCTCCTCCAGTTGCACGCTCAGTCGGGACGGGCTCAATTTTTTTCCATGTGCTGAAAATCAGGAGTTGAAATGAAAATCGCCGCGTCGCGGCGATTTTCCTCGGCTGAAAAACAGGCGCAAGCCACGCGCCGGTTTCGAACTACTGGCGCGTGGCGTTGAACGCCGCCGAAGCGTTGCCGGCCTTGCGCATGCCGTCCATGACACTGCCACTGACCTTGCCCGTATATTCCGCGCCGCCGGCGGTGAATGTGATCTGGTCGCCGCGCATGCGTCCCGCGATGGCCACGGTCTTGCCCTCCGCCGTCAGCGAACCCGACAGCATCTGGAATTCCTGCTTCAACACGAGTTCGCCCGCGCCGACACGCCAGTTGCCCGAAACCTTGGCCGGGACAATCCAGAAATGCGCCACGCACCAATAGGTGCAGCCGTCCTTGGCATCCATGGTTGCAGTCTCGTCATCCTGCCACTCGCCCATGGTGAAGGAATTGGACGCGATGCGTGTGCCCGGCTTCATGTCGAGAATCTTCGGGCGCAACTTCAGGTTGATGCTGGGCAGAAGAAACATCGTGACCACTGTGGCTTCCGAGAAATCGGTCTCGAACAGGTCGGCCTTGACGAAGGTGGCCCGCTCGGTGACGCCGGCCTTGGCGGCATTGGCCTTGGAGAGTTCGACCATGTCGGGGTTGTATTCGATCCCCTTGGCGCGCGCGCCGCGCTTGGCGGCGGTGATCACCGTGCGTCCGTCGCCGGAACCCAGGTCATACACCACGTCCTGGGGCGTGACCTTGGCAAGGTTCAGCATCGTATCGACCACCACCTGCGAGGTGGGCACCCAGACCACATCCTTGCCGGGCTGGCCGACCTGCGGCTCGAACTTGGGTGTCTGCGCGAATACGCCCGCAGCGAACGCCGCCAGGCCCAGAGATAAAATTGTCTGACGAGCCAATACCGTTGCCTTCATTGCTGCCTCCATTGGGATTTACGGGGACCGGTCAAAAAAAACCGTATGGAATTCGAACAGATATTACCCGTCCCGGCGTTACTCTGTCCTGATCAACAAATGTCACTCAGACCCAAAGGCGCTTCGAGGCAATCCGCGCGCCTTCGCCCAGCGCCACCAGTTTGGCCCAGGCCACCGTGGACGGAATTTCGGTGTTCCCCGCAGTGGACTGAAAACCGCAATCGTTGCCGACCATGATGTTCTCCCTGCCCGCGGACTTTGCCCAGCGCTCGATCCGGTCGGCGACGACCTCCGGGTGCTCCACCATCGCATTCGAATGGGTGACGATGCCGGGGATGATGATCTTGCCCTCCGGTATCTTGGTTTCCAACGGCACCCGCCATTCGTGCTCGTGACGCGGATTGGCCGCCTCGAAGGAGTAGGACCCGGCGTTGATCTTGAACAGCAGGTCGAGCACATCCCCCAGTTGCAGGTCGCTCTGGCGCGGACCGAAATTCACGCCATAGCAGGTGTGGAAACGGATGCGATCCCAGGGCAGGCCGCGCAGGGCATGGTTGATGCGCTCGATGCGCTTTTCGATCCACTTGCGGTACTCGGGCAAGGTGGCCTTGTTCATGCCGTCCCAGGAACTCACCATGCGCGGGTCGTCGATCTGCAGCAACAGGCCCGCATCCAGTATGGTTTTGTACTCCTCGCGCATCGCCTCGCCATAGGCGGTGAAGTAGTCGTCATCCGACTCGTAGTGCTCGTTGGGATTGGCCGGAATGGGCGATGAGGCAGGCAGGAACCCCTCGTCGGCGCCCGCGGCACTCATCGCAGCCTTCAGGTTGGCGACGTCGCGCTTCACCTTGTCCTGGCCCACATAGGCAATCGAGCCGACACAAAACTGCGGCGCCATGCGGATCACATGCACGAAGGGATTGTTTTCGAGAACATTTTTGTAGTAATCAGGGAACTGCAGTGCATCGCGCCCGCCAATGCCCATGGGGCCGGTCGGCACCGGGATTCCGCCCGGCGGCACGCGCCCCTCGAACCCGCTCAGGCGCTCGGCGACATAGGCGTTGAAACTGGGTTTCCCGCACTCGCCGTCATTGACCGTGTCGATACCGGAATCCACCTGACGCTGCACGATGGCCGCGACATTTTTCGTCAACGCCTTTTCGAAGGCAGCGACATCGATGGAAGCCCCGGTTGACCGGGCCTTCATGAAATCGAAAATCTCCTTCGGTCGGGGAATGCTGCCGGTGTGCGTGGTGCGGATACGGTCTGTGCTTTTCTTCATACTCGATAACCTTTCAACGTGAATCGAACATCGATGCGTTTAATTGCTCGGGGAGTTCGCCGTAACGGCAGATCCCATTCTTCGCCCATACCGTTAATGCAACGCATTGCAAGCTGACCGCGGGGAATTTGTGCCGCGCATGTAAGCCTACTTCCGGCCATGCGCCGACGCCTACCGTTACATTTCGACGCTCGAAAGTGGGCGCTACAAATCTACAAACCCGCCGAAGCGGGTCTGTGTTGGCTTCAGTTGAACAACCCATCAAACGCAGTGGTTGGTCACCCGCTCGTTTTATTGCGCAGTGATCTTTCCATCATCGACAATCTTCTTGTAGCGTTCGGATTCGCTGCGAATGAAGGCAGCCGTTTCTTTCGGGCCCAGTCCGACGGTGAGGTGCCCCATTTCGAGCGTTTTCCGTTTGACTTCCGCATCGTTCAATGGGGCGAGGAATTCCGCTGCCAGACGTTCGATAATGCGAGGAGGCGTTCCACGGGGCGCGCTAAGCGTCCACCAGTTCGTTGCTGCGAATTGTGGGTAGCCAGCCTCCGCCGTGGTTGGAATATCCGCGATGTCTGGAAGGCGTTGCTTGGAAGAGACAGCTAACGCACGCAGCTTGCCGGACTTGAGGTGGCCAACGACGACCGCGAGAGAGTAGCAGGCCACGTGAATGTCGCCCGCCAGCATGGCGGTTACCAGCGGCGACGGTCCCTTGAAGGGCACATAAACCATCGAATCACCGGTCGCCAGCGACAACTGCGCGGAAAAAAGATGGGAAGGCGAGCCGGATCCCGGCGAGCCATAGTTGTACTTGCCCGGCGCTGAACGGATCAAAGCCTCGAGTTCGCGGAACGTCTTCACAGGGAGGGACGCCGGCACGGTAAGGATCAGCGGAGCCTCCCACAGCGTTGCAATGGGATCGAGGTCCCTCAGCGGGTTGTACTCAAGATTCTTGTACATGTGCGGCGTCACCGCGTAGTTGCCCGTCGGGCCGAGCAGAAGCGTGTAGCCGTCAGGAGCCGAGCGCACCACATCCGCAGTGCCAATATTGCCGTCCGCGCCGCCCTTGTTGTCCAGATAGAACTTTGCGCCGAGCCGTTGCTCCACGATGGGTTGCATCACGCGAAACATGACATCAGGCACAGGACCTGGCGCATTCGGTATAACCACGCGTATGGGCTTTGAAGGCCATTCCTGCGCAAGTGAAGGCCCGATTGTTGCGACAACAAACGCCAATGCGAATACCCAAAGTCGACAATGCATTTTCCCCTCCCATAGACAGCTGATAACGTGCGAGGGCCGAAACATAGCCCTCCAGATGACTGCTCCTCGCGGTCAATAATAGGTTAATTTTCAATCATGGTCGACGAAAAAAAAGCCCCATTCCTGGCATCGAGGAAGTTCAGTTGAAAAGAATTCCACCCGTCAATTCTGGAGCGAGGGGTCGACTCCTGTCTATTTCGTGTAGGTACTGACTGCCCGGAAAAGGTAACAGGGGGTAACTCAGTCGCTCACTCGATGGCATTGACTTAAACCAACTACCCTCCAACAAGGCCGAGAGAAATCGGGTCTAAAACGGAACTGCCATTCCGCAATTTAGAACGCCGGGCGTCAGAGGCCATTCGTCGGCAGGCGGATAAAGGCGGGCAGATAAATAACACGCAGCTCATCACCCCTGATCACTACTCCCCGTCCTGAAGCATTCCGTAGTTTATAAAGGAATTGCGAGCAGGGTGTCGATGGCCCGGCTGTCGAGCACAACGACACGTTCTTCAAATTGCGGCAGGCCGCCCTCGCCTTCCAGCAAAATACGATCGAGGTAGCGGCCGCTGGCGAACAGAAGGGACTCGCCAGACTGCATGATGCGCACGCAGATGAAATTGCTCGTGGCGCGCACACGCGCCGAATCGATGCGGTCGATGAGTGTCGAGGAAACCCCATGGCGGTAGCGCTGCGCCTCGTAGACATTCGCACGGCGGAGCGCGTTCACCCGGTCGCGCAGCATGGCACGCGATTCGGCAAGCATCAGCGGCAGAGGCAGACCGCGCTCCAGATTTTCGGCCGTGACAATACGGTAGATCCCCTGCTCCACAAAAAAACCCGGCCACTCCTCCAGGCGATCGTCATCAATGGCGTGCGCGTAGCGCGCAAGGAGATTGTCGACCGCGATGCGAAGTTCGATATCAGACACAGTTCATCTTTCTTCCCTCCAATTTCATGTGCACGTCATAGTTTCATATGCCTGCGCCACGCCTTCCAGAATCCGCGCACCGAGGTTTCATTCACCCTCGAATCGCTGGAGGCCACATCGCTGCCGCCCATTTCGAGGACGGATAAAAGGTTCCCGGCACCCGCAGAACCGCGCTGCGCAAATCCGGTTGCGGCTCCGTCCTCCATCGAGATCAGACCCGAGGGCCCGATGAGGTTGGCCTGCCGCAACCGGCGGGCAGTCATGGCCTCATCGTCGCTGGCGTAACCAAAACAGGTCCAGACCAACTCTGAGCGATCAATGCCCTTGGGGATGATCTGGCGCACGGCCAGGCTGTTGAAAATCTGCTGCAGCACAAATCCGGGAAATACGGAGAGTATCTGCAGCGTCACGCCATCACCAATTTCATCAACATATTCAAGTAGTTGTGGCGCCTCCAGGCCGAATCCGGCATCCGCGCTGCGCATCTTGTCGCGCTCGTATTCCGAACCCGTGCCACCGGTATTGGTCATGCTGTAGCTGACGTGGTTGCCGCCATCGCCATCGACGATCACACCGCCCTTCTGCGACAGGCGATTCAGCCTGAAGGTGGTGAAGAAAAGATGCAGCAGGCTCGCGTGATAGGTGTCCTTCACGTTTTCGATATAGAGCTTCCAGTTGCTGGGCAGCAACTGGCTGTAGGTGCCCAGCAC
This sequence comes from uncultured beta proteobacterium, assembly GCA_903899705.1. Taxonomy (GTDB): domain Bacteria; phylum Pseudomonadota; class Gammaproteobacteria; order Burkholderiales; family SG8-39; genus 2-02-FULL-62-17. The sequence continues at coordinate 8,923 of CAIUKQ010000143.1, read as the reverse complement.
CTTCACGGGTTCCTTCATCACGCGCCGCAGGCGCGCCGCCACCTCGGGACCCAGATAGGTTTCGATCGGCGGTGCATCGGCTGACAGGCTGCCGAAAATCAGGCCGCAATAAACCTCCACCCGAAATGAACGTGGTGACTGGGATTCGGGCTTCGCATCTGCGGACATCCCGCCCTTGCCGTTGACCCCGCGGCGAAATGCCACGCCGGTGAGTTTGCCCGACAGGTCGTAAGTCCAGTTGTGGTACACGCAGGCGAATTCGCGCGTGTTGCCGCGGTTTTTCAAGGCAAGCAGCGCGCCGCGGTGAGCACAGCGATTCTCGAATGCGCGTGTCACGCCTGACTCGTCGCGACAAACCACCACCGGCATGTCGCCAACAAAGGTGGTCTTGTAGTCGCCGGGTTCGGGCAGTTCGGCTTCGAGCCCGAGAAAAGTCCAGGTCGCTCCACGGAACACGGCCTGCTGTTCGCACGCGTACACCTCCTGGTCCTGATAGACCCGGTAGGGAACGCGGGTCAGCCCCTCTTCGGGCCATGACATTTTTTCGGAAATTGCGGACATGAAGATTTCAGTTGATTGAAATGCCGGAAGGTGTGCCTCGGACGCCAGTGTATTGCCGCGCGGGAATTTCCGTCTGCAGCGTCTGTACTATGATTGCGCCGCCCCACCACCCAAAGGATTCCTGCCATGAAGCGCCCGATGACATCCCCGCTTGCCGCCATCGCATTGGCCGTCACCCTGTGCGCGCAATCCGCGCAGGCGCAGGAACCCGCCTCCGCCTGGCCCTCCAAGCCGGTTCGCATCATCGTCCCCTTTCCGGCGGGGGGCACCGCGGACCTGATGCCGCGCTTCATCTCCGAGCGCCTGGCAGCCAAATGGGGACAGCCCTTTGTCGTGGAGAACCGCGCGGGCGCGGCCGGCAACATCGGCGCTGAAGCCGTCTACAAGGCAGACCCGGATGGCTACACCCTTCTCTCGGCGCCGCCACCTCCCCTGGTGATCAACCAGAGCCTGTATGCGAAGCTTGCCTACGATGCGACCCAGTTCGTCACCGTGTCGGTGATGGGCGAAGTACCCAATGTGTTCCTGATTCATCCCAAGGTTGGCGTGAACACCGTGCGCGAAGCCATTGCCTACCTGAAGGCGAATCCCGGCAAGCTCAACTACGCCTCGCAGGGCAGCGGCACCACCTCTCACCTCACCACCGAAATGTTCAAGACCATGGCGGGCGGGCTTGACATCATCCACGTGCCTTACAAGGGCACCGCGCCCGCGTTGGCGGATCTGCTGGGCGGACAGGTGGAAATCATGTTCGACAACCTGGGCGTGTCCCTGCAGCACGTGCGCACCGGCAAGATCAAGGCGCTTGCCGTGGCGAGCGCAAAGCGCATCTCCGCGCTGCCGGACGTTCCCACCATGGCCGAGGCCCTGCCCGGCTTCGAATCGGTGGCCTGGTTTGGCGTTGTCGCGCCGCCGAAGACCCCACCCGCAATTGCGGAAAAACTCTCCGCCGCCATCGCCGAAGCCCTGAAGACACCGGAAATGAAGAAGCGCCTGGTGGAATTGAGCGCCGAACCGGTGGGCAACACCCCCACCGAAATGGCCGCCTACATGCGCCAGGACGCAGAGCGCTGGCGCAATGTGATCAGGACGGCGAACGTCAAGGCGGAATAATTGGCCAACGCATTGAAACGTCTCCAGCCTTCCCGCGACTGCATGCGCCGCGCCGCCCGCGCAGTAGCACTTCTGCTAGTGGCTATCCTGCCAACACTCACCCTGGCGCAACCTTCGGCAATTTCGACATCAGGCACGTGGCCCGTCAAACCCGTTCGTCTGATGGTGGGGTTCGCCCCGGGAGGCGGACCGGATGTCACCGCACGGATCCTCGCTCCGGCACTGGCCAAAGCGCTCGGCCAACCGGTGGTCGTGGAGAACCGTCCCGGTGCCTCCGGCAACATTGCGAGCGCGCTGGTGGCGAAAGCATCCGATGACCACACCGTGGGCTATTTCATCAGCTCGAATCTCACGACGGCCAAACTTCTCAATCCGAAGCTTCCCGTGGATCCAGCAACCGATCTGGGATTCGTATCACTGGTGACGACCAACCCAATGATGCTGGTCGCACCCGTCGATTTGCCCGCAGGGCGGGAATTTTTCGAAGCCGCGAAGAGGAACGGCAACAAATGGAATTACGCGTCGGTGGGCATCGGGTCCAACCAGCACTTGTGGATAGAACTGCTGAAAATCCGAATGACCGGATTCGACCCGATGCACATTCCCTATGGCGGCGTCACCCAGGTGGTGACGGCGCTGAATTCAGGACAGGTGCAGATGTCGGTGGTATCGCCCACCGGCGGCATGGCGCAGATACGCGGCGGGAAATTGCGCGCGATCGGACTGACCGCGCCGCGCAGCCCACTGGCGCCTGACATTCCCGCGCTCGCCGAACTGGGCATTGACGTGTACAACTATGAAGGTTGGTCGGCCCTGGCCGGTCCGGCAAACATTTCCGCCGCCGCGGTTACCCGACTGGGCGCCGCACTTGCCGCAATTTCGCGCGATGCCGAAGTCCGGCAATTGATGTTGAAACAGGGATCGATACTGGCGAGTTCAACCCCCGAGGCTTTGCGTCAGCGAATCCGGGAAGAGACCACGCAACTGGGCGCCATCATTTCCGCGCGCGGCATACGTCTGGATGACATTCAGTAGCGCAATCAAACAATATCCACGCCCTCGGCCAGCGGCATGAAAAGCGATACCCTGTCCACGTTCCCGGTGATGCGAGTGATGTGACCCTGGCCGGTGAGATCCTCGACCAGGTGGATGACGCCGGCGCAGCTCTTGAGCACCTTGCCGTCACCGGTTTCGATCTCGGCTTCTCCGCTGATGGTGGCGATCAGCTGCCGCCGCGGCGCGGTATGCCAGCTCGCATGCCCGCCCGGTGCCTGCCGGTGCAGTTCCACGCCGGGGCCGGCGAAGAGCATAGAGACCAGCCCGAATTTCGCGGATTTCAAGGGCACCTCCACCGGTTCCTGCCGGCTCTTGCCGTCGGGTCCGGTGCTGATCCTGATGATTTGAAAAGTGTCTGCCAATTTGTCCTCCTCCACCGGTCCGCCGCCGCGGCATACTGCCGCAGCAATCAGGCGTCCTGCCGGCTGGAGTTTGGCAGAATGAGGCAGAACCGTGTTTGGACGCCGGGGGTGCTGTGCGCTTCGACATCGCCGCCGTGCAGGCGCGCAATGCTGCGCACGATGGCAAGACCGAGGCCCGTCCCCTCGGTCTTTGCTTCGCGCGCATACCGGGTACGGTAGAAACGGTCGAACAGTCGTGGCATTTCCTCCGGCGCAATACCCGGGCCGGGGTTGGAAATGCAGACTTCGCTTCCTGCGGATTCAGCTGTGCTGATGTCGATGCCGATGACCGAATCCGGCGGCGTGTTGCGCACCGCGTTCGAGAGCAGGTTCGCAAGGGCCCGCTGCAGCAGGAGCCGGTCGGCGCGCACGCTTGCATCGCCGCGCAACTCCACGCGCAGGCGGCCCTCCTCGATGAGCGGTTCGAAAAATTCGACAAGCTTCGCGCATTCCGCCCGCAGGTTCACCTCCTCGGTGCGCAACGCCGCCTGGGCGTTGTCGGCCTGCGCGAGAAACAGCATGTCCTGGATCATGCGCGAAAGTCGTTCGAACTCCTCGGCGTTGGACTCGAGCACGGAACGGTATTCGTCGCTGGAACGGGAGCGCGACAGCGCGACCTGCGTCTGCCCGAGCAGGTTGTTGATCGGCGTGCGCAGCTCATGGGCAATATCGGAAGAGAAATCGTTCAGCCGCCGGAAGGAGTCCTCCAGGCGTCCGAGCATGCCGTTGAACCCGGTGGCCAGGTCGCGAAGCTCCGCGGGCGTGTCCTCCGGACGCAGCCGCTCTCCCAGCCGGCTCGCGGTAATCTCGCCGGCCGCTGTGGCCATGCGACGCAGGGGCAAAAGCCCATGGCGCACCACCGCCAGCCCGAAGATCGCCGCGATCAGTCCGCCCGCGACCGTGATCAGCACCAGCGCGCGGCTGTAGGCGCCCTGGATGTCTTTCGGTTCGCTGACATCCAGCGACAGCCTCAGGCGCGCGGGACTGCCATCGCCGAACTTGCCGGATATTTCGGCGATGCTGAAATGCTTGTCCTGCCAGGTCCAGTCAACCGGATGTTCGATGTCGCCTGCCCGCCTGAAGGCCTCCGCGGGAAACCCATCGGGCAACGTAGTCACCAGCGGTTCTCCGGTGGCCGCCGAAACCGAAAAGGTCAGGCGCCGGTTCTTTCCCAGCTCACCGGTGATGCGATCGCCGCGATTGGCGATGGCGGTGGCATTAGGTTGGGAAGCAACCAGCAGCCGCAGAACGTTGCCCGCCACCTCCAGATCCTGTTGGGCCCCCGAGCGCCACTGCTGCTCGACAAAGAAAAACACGAATGCATTGGTCACCGCCAGCACCGCAATCGATACGGCCGCAAACAGCACAACCAGCGTGGCCGTCAGCGATATCGGCGTGCTCTCGCGCGACGTGGTCACGTGCTGCGTTCCTCCAGCACATAGCCGATGCCGCGTATGGTGTGAACCAGTTTCACGGCATAGGGATCGTCGATCTTGGCCCGCAACCGGCGCACGGCGACGTCGACCACATTGGTATCACTGTCGAAATTCATGTCCCAGACCTGCTCGGCAATCAGCGTGCGGGAGAGCACTTCGCCCTCGCGCCGCGCAAGCAGCGCGAGCAGCGCGAACTCCTTGGCGGTGAGATCGACGCGCGCTCCGCCGCGAAGAACCTTGTGCCGCAGCAGATCGACTTCCAGATCGCCGACTCGGATCTGGTCGGGATCGCGGGATTTGCCGCGCCTGAGCAACCCCCGGATTCGCGCAAGCAGTTCCGAAAACGCAAAAGGCTTGATGAGGTAGTCATCTGCCCCCAGTTCAAGCCCCTTGACGCGGTCATCCACGCGGTCGCGCGCAGTCAGGTACATGACAGGAATCTGCTTCTTCGACCGTATGGCCTCGAGCACCCCCCATCCATCCAGCCCGGGCAGTCCGACGTCCAACACCACAAGGTCGTAGTCGCCATTCAGAGCCAGGTGCTGCCCGTCAATGCCATTGCGGGCCACATCCACCACAAAACCGTTTTCCGACAAACCCTTTTGCAGGTAGTCACCGGTCTTGGGTTCGTCTTCGACTATGAGGAGGCGCATGGGAGGACCGGGGGCGGGTGAACGGGATGTTCATTTTCACTCAAACAACCCTTCCCCAACCCAAGATTACGGTTTTGTAATCTATCTGAAATCCTGCAGTCAACGGTAGCGGACAACAATAGAAGCTCTCATTCTGGACGGAGGCTGTCATCATGACCCGAATTATTGCCGCATTGCTCACACTGTTTGCCAACACAACCGCCTTTGCCGAAACCGGTGAAGTCCCCATGGAAACCGCCGGCACGGGCGGAATCATCGCATTCTTCGTAATCTGCATTGCCCTGGCCGTCGCATTTGTGTGGATGACAAACAAGAATTCCAAGAAAACCGACGAAGAGCGCGCGGGCGACAAGATCAAGTAATACACGGCGGCCGCGACTAGCGCGCGGCTGCGTTTTCCATATATCCTGAACTCCGTCCGCCGGCCCGGCGATCATGGAGATTCAGGAATGGAATTCGGCTATTTCACGCTCAGCGACAACCACTACGCCAACAACCCCCGCAGCGCCAACGACTTTGTCCTGGAAATCCGTGACCAGGCTGTGCTCGCGGACAAGTTGGGCTACCACTCCGTGTGGGTGGGCGAACACCATTTTGATTCGCTGGGCGTCAATTCGCGCCCGGACCTGCTGCTCGCGAGCATCGCGTCGCTGACGAAAAACGTGCGGCTTGCTCCCGCCGTATCGGTGCTGCCCCTTCATCATCCCCTGCATGTCGCGGAAGCCTGGTCGACGCTGGATCTTCTGTCCGGCGGCCGGGTGGATTTCGCCTGCGGCCGCGGCTACGACCGGCGCGAGTACCTGCCGTTCGGCGCCGATTTCATGACATCGGCCGAGATGATGGAAGAGTCGATGGAGGTGATCCTCAAGGCGTGGAACGAACCCGGCGCGTGGACCCACAAGGGAAAGTTCTTCGACATAGAAAACATGGAGATCACGCCCAAACCGGTTCAAAAGCCGATTCCCTTTTACGTCGCCTCGTTTTCGATGACCAGCCTTGAGATGGCGGCGCGGCGCGGCCTCAACATCATTTACGCGCCATTCGCCGCGGGCATGATGTTCGGCGGTCTGGACAAGGCGGTGGGCGCCTACCGGGAAGCAAGCGTCAAGGCGGGGAACAAGCCCGGGCGCGCGATGTGCAGCTACTTCATCTACATCGCGGAAAACGAAAAGGAAGAGGATTACGGACGCGAAGCGCAGATGCGCTACTTCAGGGAGTGCGCCCTGCCCGCGTTCACCATGAAGCCCGAGCACGCGCCGCCCACCATGCATTACTTTCTGAAAATCGTGAACATCCTTGAGAACATGAAGAAGGAAGACCTCTCGGACAAATCGATTCTGCTGGGATCGCCGCAGAAGATCATCGACACGCTGAAACAGGTCGAGGCTGCGGGCATCGAGGAAGTGATCCTCTACTTCAATGTCGGCGCCAAACCCAATGCCGTGGTGCAGGATCAGATGCACAAGTTCATGGAGTTGATTGCGCCGCACTTCGAGGGCAAGCACAAAATCCGGAGGGCGTGAAGCCGGACCTTGGTGCCGTTCGATCCGCTCTCCGGAAATCTCATAAATTAGTTAATAATCAATAGGTTATATATGTCACAAGAAACCTTTGAGTACCGCTATAAACCCGGCATTTCACCCGATACGCTCCTCAAGACTCCCCTGGGCTACACCCGGGAGATCGCCGACGGCATGGTGATTGAGCGCGACGTGGCAGTGGCCATGCGCGACGGCATCAAAATCTACGTGGACATCTACCGCCCCGAACATGCCACCGGCCCGCTGCCCACGCTGGTTGCCTGGTCCCCTTACGGGAAATCGGGACCCAAGGGCGGCTATGAGCGCTTTGAGAACAACGGCGGTGTGAAGCCCGAATGGATTTCCAAGTACGCCGGGTTCGAAACCCCCGATCCGCTGTACTGGGTCCAACACGGCTACGCCTACATCGCGGCCGACTCGCGCGGCATGTGGAATTCCGAGGGCGACGCCACGTTCTGGTCCGAGGATGAAGGCCGCGATTTCTACGACTTGATCGAGTGGACGGCAGCGCAACCCTGGAGCAACAGCAAGGTCGGCGCTGCCGGCGTCTCCTATTTCGCCATTGTGCAATGGCAGGTGGCGGCACTGCAGCCGCCGCACCTGGCGGCCATCAATCCCTGGGAGGGCTACAGCGACTCCTACCGAGAACGCGCCAAGCACGGCGGCATTCCGGAGATCCGCTTCATGCCCTACTGGCTCGAGGGCAGCCGCTACTCGCGCGGGCGCGTCGAGGATGTGATGGGCATGATCGAAGAGCATCCCTTTTTCGATGCCTACTGGAAATCCAAGGCACCCGACCTGTCGAAGATCACCTGCCCCGCCTATGTGGTGGCAAGCTGGTCGGATCAGGGCCTGCACACGCGCGGCACGCTGGAGGGCTTCAAGCAGATGTCCTCAAAGGACAAATGGCTGGAGGTGCACGGGCGGCGCAAATGGGAATATTTCATGCGCCCCGACAATGTGGAGAAGCAACGCGTGTTTTTCGACCGTTTCCTCAAGGGTGTCGGCGATGAAATCCTGAAATGGCCGAAGGTCAGCATCGAGGTCCGCGAACAGTTCTATGTGGGTGGCACGCGCACGGAATCCGAATGGCCGCTCGCGAGAACGCAGTACACGCCGCTCTACGTGGACGGGGCGACCTCGACTCTGGTCACCAGCGCGCCAACCGCCGCCGCGTCCCTGCGCTACAAGGGCATCGACGGCCGAGCCCTACTCACCCACCGCTTTGAAAAGCAGACCGAACTTACCGGCCACATGAAACTCAAGTTGTGGGTTTCCACCACCGAGGGAGATGACATGGATCTCTTTGTCATCGTGGACAAGCTCGACGCCAACGGCACGGCTGCGCCGTTCTGCTATTTCTCGGTGTTCGAAGATGGTCCGCTGGCGCTGGGATGGTTGCGTGTTTCGCACAGGGAGCTTGATCCCGTGCGATCGACGCCCTGCCAGCCGTGGCTCGCGCACCAGCGGGAACTGCGCCTCAAGCCCGGTGAAATCGTCCCCGTGGAAATCGAGATCCTCGCCTCGAGCACCCTTTTTCATGCAGGCGAATCCCTGCGCGTGACAGTGCAGGGATGCGAAACCTACAAGCCCAAGCAGCATGGCCCCGAGATGAAACACGGACCATTGCGCAACAAGGGTGAGCATGTCATCCACACGGGCGGCAGCCACGATTCCCACCTGCTGATCCCGATCATTCCGGAGAAGCGCGCATGAAGAAGAGCCCAAGAATCACTGGCGGCCTGATGCTGCTGGCCGCAGCAACCGCATACGCCCAGCCGGTCAAGCCGACCCGGATGCTGGTCGGCTTTCCGCCCGGGGGCAACATCGACATCCTCGCCCGCGTATTCGGCGAACGCATGGCGGAGACTCTGGGCCGCCCGGTGATTGTCGAGTCGCGTCCCGGCGCCACCGGCCAGATCGCGGCGGAACTGCTCAAGGCCTCTCCGGGCGACGGCTATACCTTTCTGATGACACCCGATTCGTCCCTGGTGGTGCGGCCGCTGGTCACCAAAAAACAACCCTACGATCCGGTCACCGATTTCATGCCGGTCGCGCACACGGGCCTTTCCTCACAGGCCCTTGCCATCGGGTCCGACGTGCCCGCGAAGGACATGCGCGAATTCGCGGCATGGATCAAGGCCAACCCCAATCGCGGCAGC
>CAIUKQ010000142.1 GCA_903899705.1 uncultured beta proteobacterium | reverse complement strand
TCATTTGCTTCACAATTCAACCCTCCCGTTTGCGCACCTTACTTTGACAACGCAATCGGGAACTTGTTCAGTGTTTCCATAAGGATATTATTACTCCGGCTTGATGCCGAATTTGCGCACGGCGGCACGCAGGTACTCGATTTCGTTCGACTGAAATTTGCGCAAATCTTCCGGGGTTCCGGAGCGGATCAGGAATCCCTCCGCGGTCAGGCGCTTCACCACTTCCGGCGCGCGCGCTGCGCGGACGAACTCCTGGTTGAGCCGGGTGATGATTTCATCGGGTGTTTTTTCCGGCGCATAAACCGCCGCCCAGACGTTGTGCTCTACCCCGCGTATGCCCAGCTCCGCGAGCGTCGGCACAGTGGGCTCCTCGGGCCGGCGCGCGAGTTCGGTGACGGCGAGGTATCTCAATTTGCCGCCACGGACAAACTCGTTCGTGGCCGACCAGGTGTTGAAGCCGATATCAACGCGCTGCGCGACCAGATCCATGATCATGGGTATGCCACCCTTGTAGGGAACATGCAGCATGTCGACATCCACCGAATTCGCGAACATCGCGCCCTGAAAATGTCCCGGTGATGCGATGCCCTGGGAGCCGTAGGTCAGCTTGCCGGGATTCTTTCTCGCGAAGGCAAGCAGTTCGGCAATGGTTCGAAACGGATTGCCGGTGTGCGTGGTGACATAACTGGGCACCAGGTAGAGCAGCGTCACCGGCCGGAAATCGCGCTCGGGATCGATGGGCAGGTCACTGCGGACCGCCTTCAAAACCGCCATGCCCGCCGAGGTCCCCATGAGTATGGTGTAGCCGTCCGGCGCTGCGTTCTTTACCTGTTGCATCGCCTGCACGCCGCCGCTGCCGCCGACATTCGAGACGATGATGCGCTGCCCGATGGCATTGCTGACGGCCTCCGCATAGACGCGGCCCGCCATGTCGATCGATCCCGGTGGGACCGGCAGCACGAAGCTGATGGGTTTGAGCGGATATCCCTGTGCGAACGCGACGCTCGCGGAGGTCAGGAATGCAACCCGGGCAATGCAGGCAAGCAGTCCGGCGGCAACCGTATTACTGCGACGGGAAATCTGTGGGATGCCTTGTCTAAAGCCGGCCAAGACTTCGGCACCCATGGTTCAGACCGCCTGCGCCGGGGGCTTTGATTTGGCCAGTGCCGCGTTGACCCGGGGCATGACCTCGGTGGCCATCAACTCCATCGAGCGCTTGGCAAGTTTCGCATCGACCCAGTCCATGCTGCCGTAGATCAACTCGCCGAAATCACCGACGCGTTCGTGCATCGCCAGAATCTGGTCAACCACACTGTTGACGGAGCCGTACATGACCAGATTGTCCATCACCCAGTCGTGCGTAATCTCGGAGTCGGGCTGCTCGCGATGCGATTTGAAGATGGCCTGCCTGCCGCCCTTGGTCATCTTTGCTTGCATCTGGTTGTAATAGAAGCGGTAGGGGCTCTTGGGATCGTAACGCCCGTAAGCGGCGGCGGTCTTGTCATCGTCGGCAACAAAAAGGGTGCGCGCCACGCGCCAGTCGGAAACGTCCGCCTTCTGCCCGGCCTTGGC